>NZ_JBIQEU010000069.1:0-1342 GCF_045369765.1 Sphingomonas olei | reverse complement strand
GATCTGTAATTTGCAGTCGCTCGGCGGTTGTCCCTTGAGGGTCTCAAGGATCTGTCCGCACTCGCCGGCCTGGGGGTCGGTGGTGCTGTATCGGGTCTCACAAGGCCGGACGTTGCATTGACTCGAAGCGGGCTTGAAGGCCCATCTGATAACCTTCGCAGATCGTCCGTCCCTGCGTTCCCTCTCGGGACACCGCCATCGGGTCAGCTTGAGAGCGTCACCGCTGGCGAACTGGTTCTACCGTATCTCAGGCTTCGAACAAAGTGCCGTCACGCAGCATGGCGTGCATGATGACGGCGAGACGACGGGCAAGCGCGACGCGGGCCTTCTTGAGCCCTCGCCGTTTCGCGATCTTGAGCGCCCAGGTCTTCAGCGCGAACGGCTGCTTGGTGCGGGTCAGGATCGAATTGGCGGCTTCGTAGAGGAGCTTGCGGACGGTTCCGTCGCCCTGCTTGGTTATCCGGCCCGTCCAGTCGAGCTCGCCCGACTGGTGCCGACGTGGGACGAGGCCGAAGTAGGCGCCTGCTGTGCGCGACCGCTTGAAACGGTCTGCCTCATCAACTGCTGCTGCAAAGGCGGCGGAGGTCTGCACACCGACACCCGGGATGCTCATGAGCGCCTGGCATGACGGAGACGCGGCGCTGATCGCCTTGAGCTCGCGATCCATGCGGCGGATCTCGTCAACCAGCCCGATCCGCGCCCGGAGCAACGAGGCTATCGCTTCGCCGAGGCCCGGGATGGCAACGGCAGCCTGCACGCGCGCGAGGAAACGCTCGCCTTGGCCAGCTCCCGGCCTGATCCCGAAAGTGGCACAGAGACCCCGGATGGTGTTGTCGAGCCGGACGCGCGCCTCGACGAGGTGCGAGCGAGCGGTGATCACCGAACGTACGCCGTGCGCAGTCGGCGACTTAACATGCACCTCCTTGAAGAAGCCCGTTCGCGCCAGCTGAGCCAAGCCAGCGGCATCATGTGGATCGGTCTTGTTCGCCTTCATCGCCTTCAGGCTCTGATGGGCCTGCCGTGCATCGATACAGACGATAGGGACACCCAGCTCTTGCAGGCCCCGCGCGATCCACGGCGTCATCCGGCCAGTCTCGATCACGGCGCGCTCCACCGGTCCGTGATGCTCCAGCAGCGCCGCAATTGCCTCCGGCGTGCTGTTCACGCATTGGGCCGCAATCTTGCGCCCATCGGCGTCGACGATGCAGACGTGCGATGTTTCCATCGACAAGTCGATTCCGGCATAGTGCTTCATGGCTGCTTCCTTCCTTCAGGTCCGACAACCAGAAGGTGCGCCGCTCAGCCGGCCCGGGGAAGCAGCCACAAATTACACGATGACTCG
>NZ_JBIQEU010000068.1:0-1350 GCF_045369765.1 Sphingomonas olei | reverse complement strand
CGCCCGCGCCCTCGTCAAAGACGATAAGCATCCCGGCTACGGCCAAACGGGCAAGGCGGCCCTCACGCCACGCTTACTTCTGAGGATGCAACCTGAGGAAGCGTTCCGCTTTGTGCAATGATGCTTCACCATCTGCTCGGCATCATGTTCGTGCTTGCCCTCGCGTCGTTCGCGGCAGTGGCGGCTATCTCAAGGCTCCGCTTCTCACCCATCGTCGGCTACTTAGGCGCAGGCCTCGCAATTGGACCGCATGGTTTGAACCTGCTGCCCGCGACCGAGAACATCCGAGTTCTCGGCGAAGTGGGCGTAGCACTCCTCATGTTCGTCGTGGGCCTGGAATTCTCGTTCAAGCGACTGTTGGAGGCGCGTCGGGTCGTGTTCGGCCTTGGCAGCGTGCAGGTAGGTACCACGGCGCTCCTGGCGGCTCCTCTCGGGATTTGGGCAGGAGTTGGCGTTTTGCCGTCGCTCCTGATTGGATTCGCGCTAGCGATGTCCTCCACAGCCATAGTCCACAAGCAGTTGATCGATCAGGATGAGGTGGCGACCCATCACGGGGTGTTGGCTACGGGTTTCCTGCTTTTCCAGGATTTTGCCGCCTTGCCGCTCCTCGCTGTTGTAGGGGCGCTCCACGGCGGCACCGGAAGCACTCTCGGGACGCTGCTGGCCGTTGGCATGAGCATTGCGGTGTTTCTGCTAGTCGCCCTTCTTGCGCGTCCGACGCTGGGCCGTATTCTCGCCTGGACCGCGCGATCCCACTCGAACGAGTTGTTCCTGCTGGCGACGGTGCTGCTCGTCCTCGGAGGCGCTGTCGCTGCTGAGGCGCTCCATCTGTCCCTGCCGATTGGCGCCTTCATTGTTGGGATGGCCGTCGGAGAGAGCGACTTTCGGCACCAGCTCGAGGAGGAGATTCGGCCTTTCAGAGACCTGCTTCTGGGGCTGTTCTTCCTGACCGTCGGAATGATGATCGACTGGCGTGTTGTGCTGGCCCAACCGGGGACGACGTTCGCAGCCCTCACGCTCCTTCTCGCGATCAAGCTCGGAGTCGTCTTCCTGTTGGTCCGGTCCACGGGCGTGAGCGGCCGAACATCCGCGCGCGTGGCGTTGCTCTTGGCTCATGGTGGTGAGTTCGCGCTTCTGCTGGTCAGCCAAACCCTTGGAACGGACCTGGTGCCAGCATACTTCGGTCAACCGGTACTCGCCGCCGTTGCTCTTAGCATGCTGATCGCGCCTGCTTTGGCTCAATGGAACGGACGAATAGCCGCCGCCGTATTCTCGAGTCATCGTGTAATTTGTGGCTGCTTCCCCGGGCCGGCTGAGCGGCGCACCTTCTGGTTGTCGGACCTGAAGGAA
>NZ_JBIQEU010000067.1:0-1364 GCF_045369765.1 Sphingomonas olei | reverse complement strand
CATGTGTGGACGGCCCCTGCGGTGCAAGAGCTTTTGTGCAGCGATGAGCACCGGTCGGGTGCATCCATGTGTTCGGCCTGTTCATGCAGCACCGCATGGCTGCTGGCCCTGATGAAGTCCGCGGATCGGATCCCTAATCACGTCATCGCGCTCGAAGCGCTCTGCTCCCCTGGGCTTGTTCGATCCCCGGTCTAACCGGTTTGTCATCACCACTCAGCTGCCCTCACACCATCCTGCCGCCCGCTTCAGCGGACGACGAGGACAGCGGTCACGCGGCAGCCGCCGCGTAGACCTCCTTGCGCGCCATCACCGCCCAAGCGATGCGCGCTGTCTTGTTAGCCAGTCCGACCGTCGCAATCTTCACTGGCTTGCGCTCGAGGAGTTGCGCGATCCAGGGCTGGCGGGTCGCATCTTTGCGCGCCATGCGCATGACCGCGGTCGCGCCGACGACCAGCAGCTTACGGAGATATCTGTCGCCCTGCTTGCTTATGCCGCCAAGCCGCTCCTTGCCACCTGAGCTATGGGGCCGCGGTGTGAGCCCAAGCCATGCAGCAAATTGCCGCCCCGACCGGAACAGCGATGCATCGGGCACGGCGGCGGCGATTGCCGAAGCAGTGATCGGACCGATGCCGGGGATGGTCGCAAGCCGCCGGCTGGTGTCATTGCCGCGGTGCCAGGCGAGGATCTGCGACTCGAGCCGGTCAACTTCACTCGCCAGCGAGCGCAGTTGAGCGCCGATGGTATGCAGCGCTGATTGCGCATGCGCCGGCAGCTTCTCCTGCCCCTCGTGGAGGAGCTTCATCAGCGCGGCAACGCCGCCCGGTCCCTTGCTGGTGACAATGCCATACTCCGAAAGATGCGCTCGCAGGGCGTTGATCAACGCGGTTCGCTGTCGCACGAGTAGATCTCGGGTCTTGTGGAGCATCAGCACGGCCTGCTGGTCGACGCTCTTCACAGCAACGAACCTCATCGTCGGCCGGGTAACCGCTTCGCAGATCGCCTCAGCGTCAGCGGCGTCGGTCTTCCCACGCTTCACGTACGGCTTCACGTAGGCCGGCGGCATCAGTCGGACATCATGGCCTAGCGCCAGAAGCTCGCGACCCCAATGGTGCGCCGATGCGCACGCTTCCATCCCGACAAGGCACGGCGGCAACGATGTGAAGAACTTCAGCACCTCGCCGCGCCGAAGCTGCCGCCGCACCAACACCCTGCCATCAGCGCTGATCGCATGGACCTGAAACACGTTTTTCGCCAGATCGACACCGACGGTCACGACATCCTGCTGCATGGATCAACTCCTAGACGTGGCTCAACGACCACATCATCGCACAGCTACGCTGGTGCAGGGGCCGTCCAACCCATCA
>NZ_JBIQEU010000066.1:0-1433 GCF_045369765.1 Sphingomonas olei | reverse complement strand
CTGTTCGTCACTATCCGGGGGCGGGCGCCGCACAAGGTGCGCGCCCACGTCGTGTTCGTCAGGTTGGCCCGGCTTCTCGGATATCGTGGAGCAACCGGTACGGCAGGCATGCGACTCCACGATCTGCGACATACGTTCGCTGTTCGCTCGCTTGAGTCCTGCCCGCGTGAGAGGGAGGCCATTGCCCACCACATGGCCGGTCTCAGTGTCTACCTGGGGCACGCGTCGATCGCCAACACGTACTGGTATCTCGAAGCCACGCCAGTGCTGCTGCGCGACATTGCGGCTGCAAGCGAGCAACTTTTTCAAGGAGAAGCGGCATGACGGCGCTTGCTCCCCATCTCTCGGCATATCTGCGGGAACATCTGCCGCGCGAACGCGCCGTCAGCCCGCACACGGTGAAGACCTATGCCAACTGCTTCGTCCTCCTCGTCCAGTTCGCTGCCGATCGGCTGAAGCGCCGACCGACCGATCTCGAGGTTGAGGATCTCGGCACAGACATGATCATGGCCTTCCTCGATCATGTGGAGATCGGCCGCGGCAGCTGCGTGCGGACCCGCAATGGCAGGCTCGCCGCGATCCGATCCTTCTTCCGATACATCGAGTACCGGATTCCAGCCTGCCTCGATCAGGCACTCCGTGTCAGAGCAATCCCGACCAAGAAGACAGACAAGGCGCTGATCGATTACCTCGACCGGGCCGAGATCAAGGCTTTGCTCGATACACCCGATCCCCGGACACGCCTCGGCACCCGTGATCGCGCGATGCTGCATCTTACCTATGCTGGCGGACTGAGGGTGTCGGAACTCGTAACGCTGCAACTGGGCGATTTCCCGGACCGCTCCCTGTCCACCATGCACATCATGGGCAAAGGGCGACGTGAACGGGTCCTGCCGCTGTGGAAGGAGACCCAGATCGCATTGCGCGCATGGCTTGCGATCCGGCCTCAAGTTGAGGTCACCGAGATTTTCCTCAATGCCAACGGGCAGCCGATGACCCGCGACGGATTTGCGTTCCGATTGGCCGAGCACGTCAAGACGGCAGCGACGAAGCAGCCGTCGATCCTTGGGAAGCGCGTCACACCCCACGTGCTTCGTCATTCTTGCGCGATGCACACGCTCGCGGCGACGGGGGACATTCGCAAGGTCGCATTATGGCTCGGCCACGCCAGTATCCAGAGCACCGAGACCTACTTGCGCGCCGATCCCGAAGAGAAGCTGCAGATTCTCGCAGCCCACGGTGCCCCTGCGATCAAGCCGGGGCGCTTCAAGCCGCCTTCCGACGCCTTGATCACAATGCTCACCGACGTTCGAAGGCGGGCCTGACCCGTCTTCGAACACTCCCTCTAACCCGCATATTATCTGGAGTGAAATCATGGAAAACCGAAGGAAACCTGCGTCTCTCGCCGCCACGCTCGACATAAACTGCGACTG
>NZ_JBIQEU010000065.1:0-1450 GCF_045369765.1 Sphingomonas olei | reverse complement strand
ATGCGTTCGCCGCGCGAGCATCGCGCACTGGTTTCTGCAACCGCTTAAATCCGTCCGGCGAAACGGGGGCCAGATCACGACCGGCTCATGCTCGATGACACCAAGCCCGTAAGGCCATGCTGCACGATAGACGCTGCGCTCGCGCAGCACCGCGCGTGCGACTTTCAGCCCCGAGGCCTCAACCAAGGTCCGGGCATCTTCCAACAGCGCCGTAGCGGTTGGGGGAGCGGCATTGAGCACGACATAGCCGCTCTTGCCGGTGCTGCTGATGAGCTGGGCGGTGCGTTTGATCGCGTCCAGATCGATAAGGGAAGGGCGGCACGGAATCAGGACAAGATCGGCGCGCTGCGCGGCGGCAACAGCTTCAGCGCCAGCGGCGGGTGGTGTGTCGATGATGGTTAGCGCAAAGCCATTCGCCTCGGCGGCATCGATCGCCTGATCCAGCCGCCTGGCGCTGATCGGCTCGACATGCGGCAGTTCGGCCTCACGACGCTCGCTCCATGCTGTGGCGCTCTCCTGGGGGTCGAGATCGAACAGCGCGGTCTTGATGCCGATGGATTGGGCCGCCACCGCCAGATTGACGGCAAGCGTGGTTTTACCCACGCCACCTTTTTGAGCTGCCAATGTGATAACCTGCACGTGTGCACACCTTCAAGGTTGTTGGTGTGACAATATGCAGGTTAGCAAAATGGCACAACCCCGCTGGGTAGCCCCTCCTCATTCGCAAATGTCCTGACTTCCTGCCGTCGCGGATGTCCCCAGCTTTTGCGACACGGAATGTGGAGTGGGTGGCTAGACGACGGATCGGCGGTAAGGCCTCTATGGCGGCGACGTTGAAGCTACCGCTTCACAGACTCGAGCCTATCTTGGCGGATAGATGGGAGGACCGGGGTAAGCCCCACCGCCCCCACCACCGGGAATGCAAGAATATGGATCCCGTGCACATTGTGCACGTTGTAGCTCCGCCACTAGCGCTTGTGAGCAGCCCCCATCGGGTGGTCCGGATTGTTAGTTAGTGCATTGTCGTCTCCGCCGCCATTGCCGGTCGGAGGTGGAGCGAAGCGGAGCCGGAGACCGGCAATGGCGGTGTCGCCGCTTCCGGAGCCGGTGGTCGGTAGCCGAGGCTGCTGTGCGGCCGGACGGTGTTGTAGTGGCGCCGCCAAGCCTCGATCAGGACCTTGGCCTCGGCGAGGCTGTAGAAGATTTCGCCATTTAGGAGCTCGTCTCGCAGGGAGCCGTTGAAGCTCTCGTTGTAGCCGTTCTCCCATGGTGAGCCCGGTGCGATGTAGAGCGTCTTCACGCCGATCTGCCCGAGCCAGGCCTGGACGGCGGTAGCGATGAACTCGCTGCCATTATCGGACCTGATATGCGCTGGCGGACCCCGCTCGATGAACAGCTCGGCAAGTGCCGCAAGCACATCCTCGTGGCGGAGCCGACGTGCCACAACCAG
>NZ_JBIQEU010000064.1:0-1458 GCF_045369765.1 Sphingomonas olei | reverse complement strand
TAGCACATTGGGAAGCGGCCTCTCGAAGGGCCGCGTCGCCTTGATGGAGACAAGGGCGCGTAGCGCCCGCCGGCTTCATCAAGGCGGTCATGACCGGCCAGCGGGTCTCTAGAGTGAAGTTGTCGACTCAACACTTTGGAGACGGACCGACCATGACCAAGCGCACATTTACTCCCGCCGACGCCGTGCTGGTAGCCATCGATATGTCCAAGCATCGCCAGGAGGTGTTGATCGAGCGCCCCGAAGGCGGGCGCCGACGGCGGATGACGGTGATGGCGACCAAGGCAGACTATGATCGCCTCGCAACCGATCTTGGCGATATCGGGCGCCCGATCATCGTCGGCTTCGAGGCTACCGGCAACTACCACCGCACCCTGGCGCACCGTCTGCTCGCTGCGGGCTTCGAGTTGCGCCTGATTTCTTCCGTCGCACTGGCCCGGACCCGAGAGGCGCTGCACAATGGTTGGGACAAGAACGATAGCAAGGATGCGCAGGTGATCCTGCACATGCTCCGGATCGGCGCGACCCAGCGCTACGTCGATCCGCTTGCCGCCGGCATCAATGATCTGCAGGAGATGTCGAAGACGCACGAGGCGATCTCCAAGGCCAAGACCCAGACCTGGCATCGCCTCCTGACGCACTATCTGCCGCTCTATTTTCCGGAGATCGAACGCTTCGCCGGCAATAGCCGCTCCGACTGGTTCCTCGCCTTGCTTGAGCGGTTCCCCACCCCGGCCAGCATGACCGCGCTTGGCCAGGAGGCATTCACTCGCGAGGCTTGGGACTTGGTTGGTCGCAAGGTGTCCAAGGCTCGACTGCTCAACGATATCTATGCGGCCGCTAGCGCCTCCATAGCGCTCCCGGTCGAGGAGGATTCCATATCGATCGCCATGTTCCGCATGGTCATCGCGCAGGCGCGCAGCTTGATCCGGCAACGCGACGAGATTGAACGGACCGCGCATGCTATGCTGGCCGAGAACCGCGACTACCAGCTGCTGCGCATGATCCCAGGGATCGGACCTATCAACGCGCTGACTATCCTCGCCGAAGTCGGCGATCTGCGCCGGTTCGGCCATCACCGCCAGTTCCTCAAGTTCTGCGGGCTTGATCTCGCCACTTGCCAGTCGGGCACTTTCCGCGGCCGGACCAAGCTCTCGAAGTACGGCAACGCCAGGCTGCGCCGGACCTTCTGGATGGCCACCCAGGTTGCCATCCGACAGCGCGACAACAGCTTCCGTGACAAGCTGGGGCGCTATGTAGCCGGACACAGCAACGATCCTGATCGCCGCCGCAAGGCGATGACCGCACTCACCGCCAAGATGGCGCGCGTCGCGCATGCCGTCATCAAGACGGGAACCGAGTACCGTCCGTTCGTCGAACGGGCGGACACCAGATGGAAGGACCCCTCTCTGTGGAGCCGTGAGGGCGCTTCTGCGACCCTGTAGATAATGTTCGGGC
>NZ_JBIQEU010000063.1:0-1524 GCF_045369765.1 Sphingomonas olei | reverse complement strand
TGTCCGCCGTCAGCACCAATGGCACAGATTTGAGGTTGTGATTTAAGGAGGATCTGGGCTTCGTCGTAGTGACGAAGGAACGAAGATGAAGCCCAGATCCTCCAATGTAAAATCGCCCGCCAAGGCCCCAGCAGAGCGGGTAGTGAAGGACATCCGCCGACAGACCCGGCGCCACTTTTCGGCCGAGGACAAGATCCGCGTCGTGCTGGATGGCCTGCGCGGGGAAGACAGCATCGCCGAGCTATGCCGCAAGGAAGGCATTGCCCAGAGCCTGTATTACACCTGGTCGAAGGAGTTCATGGAAGCTGGCAAGCGCCGCCTGGCCGGCGACACCGCCCGTGCCGCGACCACCGGAGAGGTCCAGGACCTGCGCCGCGAAGCCCGGGCCCTGAAGGAATGCGTGGCCGATCTGACACTGGAAAACCGTCTGCTCAAAAAAAGCATGGTCGCGGATGGGGGCAACGACGAATGAGATATCCCGCATCCGAGAAGCTCGAGATCATCAGAACCGTCGAGCAGTCGCACCTGTCGGCCAAGCGCACGCTGGACCAACTCGGCATCCCTCGTCGGACATTCTACCGCTGGTATGATCGCTACCTCGAAGGCGGGCCGGAGGCGTTGGAAGATCGGCCATCGGCGCCGAGCCGGGTGTGGAACCGCATCCCGGCGGGCATCCACGACCAGATCATCGAGCTGGCGCTGGAACAGTCCGAGCTGAGCCCCCGGGAACTGGCCGTGCGCTTCACCGATGGGCAGCGCTACTTCGTGTCGGAATCCACGGTTTACCGCCTGTTGAAGGCCCACGACCTGATCACCAGCCCGGCCTATGTCGTGATCAAGGCTGCCGATCAGTTCCACACGAAAACCACGCGGCCGAACGAGATGTGGCAGACCGACTTCACCTACTTCAAGATCATCGGGTGGGGCTGGATGTATCTGTCGACCGTGCTCGACGACTTCTCACGCTACATCATCGCCTGGAAGCTGTGCACCAACATGCGAGCCGAGGACGTCACCGACACGCTGGACCTCGCCCTGGCGGCTTCTGGTTGCGACAGCGCCACGGTGCTGCACAAACCCCGGCTACTCAGCGATAATGGCCCCAGCTACATCGCGGGTGAGCTGGCGGAATACATCGAGGCCCGGAAGATGAGCCATGTCCGCGGCGCCCCGTGCCATCCCCAAACCCAGGGCAAGATCGAGCGCTGGCACCAGACTCTGAAAAACCGCATCTTGCTGGAAAACTACTTCCTGCCCGGCGACCTCGAAGCCCACATCGAGGCCTTCGTCGAGCACTACAATCACCAGCGATACCACGAGAGCCTGGCCAATGTGACGCCTGCCGACGCCTACTTCGGCAGGGCTCCGGCAATCATCAAACTGCGCGAAAGGATCAAGCGACAGACCATCGAACATCGGCGCTTGCAGCACCGCAAGTTCGCCGCCTAACATCAACCCCCTGACGAGGTCCGCACTCCGCTAATCTACGCCGCGAGTTGTGCCGAATGTTCTGACGACGGACAG
>NZ_JBIQEU010000062.1:0-1550 GCF_045369765.1 Sphingomonas olei | reverse complement strand
CCAGCTACGTCTTGCTCGCCACCGTGATCCTGGCCAGCGGCTTGCGCCGGCCGATAGCGCCGGATGAGCAGGAACCTCGTACATTGCTCGCCGAGTACTGGCCGATCCTCCGCAACCGGCGGATCACGGTGATGACAGGATCGCTGGCTTTGGAGGTCTTTGCCTCTGCCATCGCAGATGTAGCATTCGTGTTCCTGATCACAGTGACGCTGAAGCAAGGCCCCCTCGCATTTGGCCTGGTAACCGCTTGCTGGGCCGCCGGCATGATCCTGGGCGCTCTCGCGGCAGGTGCGCGGCCGATGCGCCGACCTGCTCCTTTGGCTTTCGTTGCGGCCACTATGATTGGCGTAACCATGCTGGTGATCGGCAGCGCCGCTTTGGTCGGCGCGGCCACCATCATGTTGATCGGGATGGTTTTCGTATTCGGCGGAGTTGCCAACAGCGTGCACAATGTGGCGGTACGCACGATGCTGCAAAACGAAACGCCGACCGACCACCATGGGAAGGTTGCAGCTATTTACGGCGCAGTCACGAGCAGCGCCGTCATCATTGGCTATGTCACGGGTGGGCTGTTCACCCCGAGCAACGCGGTCGGTGCTTATCTGATTGCCGGTACGCTGGGTACAGCCGCCGGCTTGGCGGGATGGGGGTTGTTCAGCAGGTTTGCCCGTTAGACTGGCGTCGCGTCCGACAAGCGGCACCCAATCTGCTGGTCGATGAATGTACGGCAGCTTCAGCGACAGGCCGATATGGGGCGACTGGCGCCCTCTCGGCGGGGGCGGGAGGTGAAAACTGATTACTCTGCTATTTCAATGTCAGGGGCCGTGTCCAACCGCGCCCGCCCCACGATCGCGGCGACGGTGTTCTTGCTGAGGCCGAGGTCGCGCGCGATCCAACGATAGCTGCGACCTTCGGCAACGAGCGCCAGCACCTTGGGGGCGAGCCGGTCGGACTTGGGGCGGTCGCCGGACTGTCGCCCGAGTTTGCGACCCCGCGCCCGCGCCGCGGCGAGACCGGACCGAACGCGCTCGCTCAGCATGTCGCGCTCGAATTGCGCGATGCCGGCGAGCATCGTAGCCATCATTCGCCCGTGCGGTGTATCGACCTCGAACGTCATGCCGCTCATCGCGACTACCGATACCCGCCAACCCGACAGCCGGTTCAGCGTATCGAGCAGGTCCTGGGTCGAGCGTCCCCACCGGCTGAGTTCGGTGACAAGGATCGCATCGATGTGGCGGGCCTGCGCCAGTTTCATCACTTCGGCGCGCGCCGAGCGGTTGGCCTTCATCCCTGAGGCGGTTTCGCGGAAAACGTCGATGACCTCATAGCCGCCACGCTCGGCGAAACCGGCGAGGTCACGCAGCTGCCGCTCACACGACTGGTCGGCGGTCGAGACCCTGGCGTAGATGGCGGCGCGTTGTCCCAATTGAACCTTCCTGAAATCAGGCTTCAAAAACCCTTGATTTGCGTGGGGTGTAAATGTCAGCGCTGATTGGCACGTCCTGTCAGCGGTAAGTGGCACACCGGAACGGCCGGGTTTGGTGGACTGT
>NZ_JBIQEU010000061.1:0-1621 GCF_045369765.1 Sphingomonas olei | reverse complement strand
AAATGGCGGAGACAGTTGCGAGCGAAGGGCGACGATGATGCCCGTCTCCGAGAGGTCGCGGTCATGTTCCACCTGCGTGACGCGCTACGCTCGGGCGACATCTGGCTCGACCGCTCGCATCGGTATGGTGACCTGCGCAACGTCCTGGTGTCGATGGAAGTCGCGCATGCTGCGAAGCTGGCCGTACCGTCTGATCCGCATGTCTGGCTCGCCGATCGCAAAGCCCGTCTTGCCGATGGCCTTGCCCGGCTCGGTCGCGCCGCGCGTAACGGCACGATCCCGAAAGGCAGTATCGAGGACGGCACACTGCGCATCGATCGCCTCACCGCTGACGCGCCGGATGGGATCGATGACTTGGTGCTCGATCTCTACCGCCGTCTGCCGTCCGTCCGTATTACCGACCTGCTGCTCGAAGTAGATGCCGCGCTCGGCTTCACCGAGGCCTTCACGCACCTGCGCACCGGCGTTCCGTGCGACGACCGGACCGGCCTGCTCAATGTCCTGCTCGCAGAGGGTTTGAACCTGGGCCTGCGCAAGATGGCCGAGGCTTCCAACACCCATGATTACTGGCAACTCTCTCGGCTCGCGCGCTGGCACGTCGAACGCGAGGCGATCGATCAGGCGCTGACCCATGTGGTCGCCGCACAAGGCGATCTGCCGATGGCGCAGGTCTGGGGTATGGGCACTACCGCATCCGCCGATGGTCAATTCTACCCCGCCGCGCGACAGGGCGAGGCGATGAACACGGTCAACGCTCGCTATGGCAACGATCCCGGCATCAAGGCCTATACCCACGTCAACGACCGCTTCGCGCCGTTTGCATCGCGGACCATCCCTGCGACCGTCAGCGAAGCCCCATACTTGCTCGACGGGCTGACGATGAATGAGGCCGGGCGACGGATCGAGGAGCAATACGCCGACACTGGCGGGTTCACCGACCATCTGTTCGGGATCAGCGCCACGCTCGGCTACCGCCTGGTGCTGCGCATCCGCGACCTTCCGTCCAAACGGCTCTACGTGTTCGATCCCGCCGCTACGCCGAGCGAGTTACGTCCGCTGGTGGGCGGGAAGGCGCGCGAAGCGCTGATCGTCTCCAATTGGCCCGATCTATTTCGCTGCGCAGCCACCATGAGCGCAGGGCAGGTCCCGCCAAGCCGCATCCTGCGCAAGCTCGCCGCCTATCCGCGCCAGAACGATCTGGCGGCCGCACTGCGCGAGGTCGGCCGGATCGAACGGACGCTATTCATCATCGAATGGATCCTTGATGCCGGCATGCAACGCCGCGCGCAGGTCGGCCTCAACAAGGGCGAAGCGCACCACGCGCTGAAGAACGCCTTACGGATCGGTCGCCAGGGCGAGATCCGCGACCGTACGACAGAGGGGCAGCATTACCGCATCGCCGGCCTCAACCTGCTCACCGCCGTCATCGTCTACTGGAACACCCTGCATCTCGGCCATGCCGTCGAAGCCCGGCGACGCGAAGGGCTCGATACGCCCGACCACCTGCTGGCCCATATCTCACCGCTCGGGTGGGCGCACATCCTCCTCACCGGCGAATACCTCTGGCCGAAGGGTGCCGAGGCTTAGGGTGTCATTTCGCCCTCAGCCGGATTCGACCCCT
>NZ_JBIQEU010000060.1:0-1657 GCF_045369765.1 Sphingomonas olei | reverse complement strand
TGTAAATGTCAGCGCTGATTGGCACGTCCTGTCAGCGGTAAGTGGCACACCGGAACGGCCGGGTTTGGTGGACTGTGGACATGATGTGCTATGTTCGTGAGCCGGGAACGGAGTGAATGATGCTGATGCTTCTTTTTGCCGCCGGCCTGCAAACCGCCACGGAGGCTTGGTCACCGTCGGCGCAAGGGGTTTGGCGCGGTACCGCTTCGCCCGATCTCAATGTGAGCCTGTCCTCGGCTGCTGCGACGGTCGCCATGGACAGCTCCGTGCCACTGAAGGTCGCGCTCTCATCGTCACAGAACGCCGTCAGTGTATCGCCGATGCTGAACGTAACTCGCGGCATCGCCTATGAGGTGCGAGGTGCCAACGGGCATCTTGTGGCTCCCAAGGAGCCGATCGCCATTTCACCGCCGGCGCCTCCTGTCGGCTTGAATGGGCTCAAAATGATAAGGTCTGGCAGTCCTCTCGTAGCGCCGACCGCTGTGCGGGCTATCAATCTGTTCCCAGGCCCGGGACGGTATCGCGTGCGAGCGGTGATCTTCCTTATGGACATAGAAGAGCGACCAGCGCGCTACGCGAAACTGCTGAGCAACGAAGTCGTCATCGACGTCACACCGTAAAGGGTCGCGGCCGGTCGGAAGCGCGATCCGCAGCGCCGACGTCTCTATTCTCGCAAGCGAATTGTCCGGTTGTGGGCGTTTACTGCCATCAAGCTGCCTTTGCTGGTGTGACCGGCTGCCGCCCGAGTGTTCGATACACGGTGGGTCGCGAGATGGAGAACAGCTCGGCGAGGTCACTGATCGAGTAGTCGCCGGTGTCGTACATACGGCGCAGCTCCTTCTGCTGCCGATCGGACAGCTTGGGCTTCTTTCCGCGCAGCTTCCCCTTGGCACGCGCGACCGCCATGCCCTCGCGGGTCCGGAGCTTGATGAGGTCTGCCTCGAACTCGGCGAAGGTAGCGAGGATGTTGAAGAACAGCTTGCCCATCGGGTCAGCTGGATCGTGTACGCTGCTGCCGAGCTGGAGCCTCACCCCGCGCACGGCGAGATCGTCGCCAATCGCGCGCGCGTCGGGCACGGAGCGAGCGAGCCGGTCGAGCTTGGGCACCACCAGCGTGTCGCCACTCCGCACGGCCGCGAGCGCCTGGTCCAGCCCTGGCCGCGCGCGGTTCGTGCCGGTGAACCCCTTGTCGGTGTAGATGCGGTCGGCCGCCACGCCGAGCTTTAGCAATGCGTCGTGCTGGGCAGCGAGGTCCTGTTTGTCGGTCGAGCAGCGGGCATAGCCGATCAGCGTTTGCGTCATGGGCCAGAGTGTAACGTAAAAGGCCCCGTCACCGCAAAACATATGGTACTATCTATGTGAGACTCGGCTTCCGGCCGTTTCCCGTGGGTCGAATAGCGACCGGGGCGGGTCCGCTGAACGATCCTCTATCGGACAGGGGCGCTTCCTCATGGCGGATGATCGAGGGCCGGAGATCGGAAGCGCCGAGGTCGCGAAGCGCATGGCCGTGTTGCGACCCTATCTGATCGATGGCGCGCCGCTGGCGAGGGTTGCGACCGATGCCGGCATCCCGATCCGCACCGCCCGGCGCTGGATCGCCCGCTACCGCGCCGATGGTCCCGCCGGGCTAGCGCGTCCCCGGCGACCGGAAGCAGGC
>NZ_JBIQEU010000005.1:0-218897 GCF_045369765.1 Sphingomonas olei | reverse complement strand
GCCGCTACCGGCGCGGCCGGTGCCGGCGTCGGCGGAGCCGGCGCCTCGACGACTGGTGCCTTGGGCTCGGGCGCGGGAGGCGGCGGCGGCGGGGCCACCGGACGGAACATGATCGGCGCACCCGTGCGCACCATCAGCGGCTCTTCGGCCGGGGGCGCGGGGGGTGCAGCCGCCGGGGTCTCAGCCACCGGCTCGGGTGCCGCCGGAGCAGCCTCGGGCGCAGGCGCAGCCTCGGCCGCGGCGGCAGCAGCGGCACGCTCCTCGGCGCGGCGCTTCTCTTCCTCGGCCGCGCGGGCACGCTCGGCCTCCTCGCGGTGCCGCTGTTCCTCCAGCGCACGCATGCGCTGCTCCTCGGCCTCGCGCAGCAGGCGGGCCTGCCGCTCCTGCGGGGTCTCGTTGGACGGGGCGCGCGGCGGTGCGGGCGGCTCAGCGCGCGGTGCGGGCGCGGCGGGCGCCTCGACTTCCGCCGGTGCCGGCGCGGCAACCTGCTCCGTCGGCGCGGGGTCGCCCGGCTTGCGGAAGGTGCGGGCCTTCTTGGTTTCCACGATCACCGTATTGGAGCGGCCGTGGCTGAAGCTTTGCTTCACCTTGCCGGTCTCGACGGTGCGTCGGACGCCCAGAGGCGCGCGCATGCCAAGTTTCGGCTTATCGTTGTCGGTCTCGCTCACTCAAATTCCTCGTGTGTCGTCACGGCCGGTACATGCCCGGAAAGCTCGGGCGCCGATGCGCCTTGCGCGGCCGTTGCGCAAGGTGCGGAGGTCAGACCACCCACCAAAGTATCACTTTGATGAGCTTCTGGGCTATCAGGGCCGATAAAGCGGCGCCAGCGATCGAGCGCGTCGCTCAACCTGCCGGCCGCCATGCGGTCGGTGACGCCGATATGTACCACGTTTTCGCGGCCCAGCGCCATCGACAATATGGGGCGTGGTATCGGCAGAACCAAGCCCCCCAGTCCGCTGCCCTCGCGGTTGGATCCGACTCGCCAGGCCTGGGCCAGCTTGCGCCGCCCGTCCTCGCTCGCGTCCGCGGCATGGTACAATGCGTGCAGCCGGCCGGCGCGCGCCGCCTCGGCAATGCGGTCCGATCCGGTCAGCACGGTGCCCGCGCGCGATTCCAGCCCCAGCCGGTCGAGCGCCTGGCGCTCCAGCGCGGCGGCGATCATCCCGGGCAGATCATCGGGAATGATCATCTCGCCGGTCTTGAACGCCCGCGCCAGCGCCCCGCGCAGCTTGCCCTTCGCCTGGGCGGCGGAAAGCTCGGCCGCGGTCACGCCGATCCAGGCCCCGCGGCCCGGCGCCTTGGCACGCACATCGGGCAGCACGCGCCCGTCAGGCGCCAGCACCAGCCGGATCAGGCCGTCGCGCGGTGCTTCCTCGCGCGACAGGATGCAGGTACGAACAGGATCGCTCATGCGCGCGCCTCCCGTCCGGCAACCTGGTGGCTGCCGGCCTGATGTTGGTTGGCGCTGCGGATCGTTAGCCGATCATTGTGAGGGTTCCGCATGCGCGTCTCCCTCTTTCGGTGCGGCAGGCGAGTCGCGATCAACGATCAGCACGCCGCCGGCACCGTAATTCTCCGTCGAAACTTCCTCGATCACGATCTGGACCGCGGCGGGATTCTTGCCCAGCCGCGTGACCAGCGAGGACGTGACGTCAGCCACGATCCCCGCCTTCTGCTCCCTGGATGCGGAGCCTGCCAGTCTGATCGACACGAACGGCATCAGGCCTCCGACTCCTCCGTCGCAACATCGGCCGTCGCGGCATCGGCCGGCGCGGCCTCCTCATCATCGAACCAATGCGCACGGGCAGCCATGATGATCTCATTGCCCTGCTCTTCGGTCAGGCCATATTCGCCCAGCACACCGCCCTTGTGCTCGGGACGGCGCGGTGCGTCCTCGTTGCGGCGGCGCGGCTCGGCACGCTTCTTCTCGATCAATTCGTCGGTGGCGAGGTCGGCGACATCGTCCAGCGTCTTGATCCCGGCCTTGCCCAGCGTGACCAGCATCGCTTCGGTCAGGTGCGGCAGCTGCGCCACCGCATCCTCGACGCCCAGCGCCTGGCGCGCTTCGCGATTGGCCTGCTCGCGACGCTCGATCGCCTCGGCCGCACGGCTCTGCAGCTCCTGCGCCAGATCCTCGTCGAAGCCTTCGATCGCCGCCAGCTCGTCCAGCTCGACATAGGCGACCTCTTCCAGCTCGGTGAAGCCTTCGGCCACCAGCAGCTGGGCCAGCGTCTCGTCGACGTCCAGCTCGTTCTGGAACGCTTCCGACCGGCTGACGAATTCCTGCTGACGCTTCTCCGACGAATCGGTCTCGGTCATGATGTCGATCGCCTTGGCGGTCAGCTGCGACGCCAGGCGCACGTTCTGACCACGGCGGCCGATGGCAAGGCTCAGCTGGTCGTCGGGAACGACCACCTCGATCCGCTCTTCTTCCTCGTCGATGATCACGCGGCTGACGTTCGCCGGCTGCAGCGCGTTGACGACGAAGGTCGCGATGTCCGGCGACCACGGGATGATGTCGATCTTCTCGCCCTGCATTTCCTGCACGACGGCCTGAACGCGGCTACCCTTCATGCCGACGCATGCGCCGACCGGATCGATCGACGAATCGTGGCTGATGACGCCGATCTTCGCGCGGCTGCCCGGGTCGCGCGCGGCGGCCTTGATCTCGATGATGCCGTCGTAGATTTCGGGCACTTCCTGCGCGAACAGCTTCTTCATGAAGTCGGGGTGCGCGCGCGACAGGAAGATCTGCGGCCCGCGGTTCTCGCGCACCACCTTCAGGATCAGCGACCGGATGCGGTCGTTCACGCGCACCACTTCGCGCGGGATCTGCTGGTCGCGGCGGATGACGCCCTCGGCGCGGCCAAGGTCGACGACAATGTGGCCGAACTCGACACGCTTCACGACGCCGGTGATGATCTCGCCGGCGCGGTCCTTGAATTCCTCATACTGGCGCTCGCGCTCGGCATCGCGAACCTTCTGGAAGATCGTCTGCTTGGCAGCCTGCGCCTGGATTCGGCCGAATTCGATCGGCGGCAGCGGATCGACCAGGAAGTCGCCGACGGTCGCGCCCTTCTGCAGCTTCTGCGCGCCATTGACGTCGACCTGCTTGTAGATGTCGTCGACCTGCTCGACCACTTCAACGACACGCCACAGGCGAAGGTCACCGTTGTTCGGGTCCAGCTTTGCGCGGATGTCCATTTCCTGGCCGTAGCGGGTACGCGCCGCACGCTGGATCGCATCCTCCATCGCCTCGATGACGATCGCCTTGTCGATCATCTTCTCGCTGGCGACGCTGTTGGCGATCGCGATCAGTTCCGCACGGTTCGCGGTGACGCCGGTAGCCATTACTCGGTTTCCTCTGCTTCGATTTCTTCTTCTTCCGCGCCCTCGACGGAGAGCGGGACGGTTGCAGCGATCAATTTGTCGGTCAGCACCAGCTTCGCGTCAGTGATCCGCGCGAAGGGAACGTTGGCCACCGAGCCGGTACGATTGCGGATGGCGATGTCCTCGCCCTCAACGCTGACGATCTCGCCGCGAAACTGCTTCTGCCCGTCGAGCGGCGCGTCCAGCGTCAGCTTCGCCTCATGTCCGGCCCAATCGGTGTAATCCGACAGGCGCGTCAGCGGGCGATCGATGCCGGGGCTCGACACTTCCAGGCGATAGGCGCCCTCGATCGGGTCACGCCCTTCCTCTTCCAGCGCGTCGAGCACGTCGGAGATCCGGCGCGACAGGTCGGCGCAATCGTCGATCGTCAGCTGCCGCGTGTCCGGCCGCTCCGCCATCACCTGCAGCGTGCGCTCGTCACCCTTGCCGAACAGCGCGACACGCACGAGGTCGAACCCGAGTGCCTTGGCCTCGGTCTCGATCATCTGGGTCAGCGCGGCCAAATCCGCCATCGGGTCTCCACATACACACAGGTTGTTGCCGCCGCGGAGCCCTGCCCCGCGACCCCTTGCATCTGGCGATGTAAGAGAAAGCACGGTCAATATAGATCGGGATGCGATGAGGGGCAATCCCCCACTGCCTTCCCTGATCAGTCGCGCCGGCAATGTTTCAAAATGTTGCCAAGAAGGTCGGAACGGGCCGCCCGCGGCATCGTTCACCATATATCACTTGGGAAAGGAACGCGCTTTGCTCTGGACGATCGTTGTCATCCTGCTGGTCCTATGGCTCCTCGGCTTCAGCCTGCATGTCGCTGGCGGCCTGATCCACATCCTGCTGGTGATCGCGCTGATCGTCGGGCTGGTGCAGCTCTTCACCGGCCGCCGCGTCTAGATCCGGTGGCATCACCCCGGGATCCGTCCCGGGGTGACGCGTCCCCGCCTCAGTCGGCGAACAACATCACCGGCGTCTCGAGCAGCTTCTTGACCGCCTGGACATAGCTTGCCGCATCCCAGCCATCGACGACGCGATGGTCGCAGCTGATTGACAGGTTCATCAGCTTGGCGCGGACGATGTCGTCGCCCCGGAACACCGGCCGCTCGACGATCTTGTTCGGCCCGATGATCGCCACTTCCGGCCGGTTGATCACCGGAGTCGTCGCGATCCCGCCCAACGGCCCGAGCGAGGTGACGGTGATCGTCCCGCCGCCCAGCTCCTCGGGCTTCAGCTTCTGCGTCCGCGCCGCTTCCGCGAGACGCCCGATCTCGGCTGCCAGCTGCCAGACATTCTTGTCCTGCGCATCGCGGATCACCGGCACGGTCAGCCCGGCATCGGTCTGCGCCGCCATGCCCAGATGCACCCGGCCCGACCGAGTCACCACGCCCGCCTCGTCATCGTAACGCGCGTTGAGCATCGGGAACTGCGGCAAGGTGCGGCAGATCGCAACGATCAGGAACGGCAGCATGGTCAGCTTCGGCCGCCCGCCACGATTGTCGTTCAGGTCGGCGCGCATCTCCTCCAGCGCGGTCACGTCGATTTCGTCGACATAGGTGAAGTGCGGGATGTTGCGCTTCGACGCGGCCATGTTCTCGGCGATACGGCGGCGCATCCCGATCACCTTGACCTGCTCGTCCTCGCGCGCGCGGCTGGCATGCGGCGCATGATAGCCCTGCCCGCCGGCATAGCGCAGATAGGCGTCCAGGTCGGCGTGGCGGATGCGGTCACCCTCCGACACCTTCACCTGCGAGAGGTCGACGCCTAGATCCTTCGCCCGCGCGCGCACCGCCGGGGAGGCCAGAACAGGAGCCGCCGACGCCGCGGCAGGCGCCACCTCGGCAACCGGCGCAGCAGCCACCGATGCAGCCGGAGCCGGAGCCGGAGCCGGAGTGGCCGGCGCCGCTTCCACCACGTCCTCGACGCCGGGATTCTCCGCCTCGAATGCCGCGGCTTCGTGCGCGCCGCCCAGCTTCTGCTCGACCTCCGCCGCGGTCTCGCCCTCCGGCTCGACCGACGCATCGGCGTCGGTTTCGATCACCACCAGCATCGCGCCGATCGCAATCTGGTCGCCGACCTCGCCGGCCAGCTCGACCACGACGCCCGACACCGGCGATTCCATCTCGACCGTCGCCTTGTCGGTCATCATGTCGGCGATATTCTGGTCTTCCTCGACCCGGTCGCCCACCGCGACATGCCAGCCGACGATCTCCGCCTCGGCAATGCCTTCGCCGATATCGGGCAGCTTAAAGGTGAAACGCGCCATAGCCTGATCCAAATCCGTTCGTGTCGAGCGAAGTCGAGACACTGTCTCGCGAAGCCCCGCCCCTCGACTTCGCGCGGGACGGACGGGGCGGGTGGGACTGGGTGTCAGTCCTTCATGATCTTTTTCAGCGCCATGCCGATGCGCACGGGGCCGGGGAAATACGCCCATTCCAAGCTGTGCGGATACGGCGTGTCGAACCCGGTCACGCGCTCCACCGGCGCTTCCAGGTGATAGAAGCACCGCTCCTGCACCAGCGCCGACAGTTCCGCGCCAAACCCGCCGGTGCGCGTCGCCTCATGCACGATCAGGCAGCGCCCGGTCTTCTTCACGCTCTCCTCGATCGTCTCGATGTCGAGCGGCACCAGCGTGCGCAGGTCGATGATCTCGGCGTCGATGCCGGTATCCTCGACCACCTGGGCGCAGACGTGAACCATCGTGCCATAGGCCAGCATCGTCACCGCCTGGCCCTCGCGCACGACCGCCGCCTTGCCCAGCGGGATCTTGTAATAGCCGGTCGGCACTTCGCCCGCGGGATGCTTTGACCAGTTCGCCGCCGGGCGATCCCAATGGCCGTTGAACGGGCCGTTGTAGATGCGCTTGGGCTCAAAGAAGATGACCGGATCATTGTCCTCGATCGCGGAGATCAGCAGCCCCTTGGCGTCATAGGGCGTCGACGGAATCACCGTCTTCAGGCCGGAGACGTGGGTGAAGATCCCCTCCGGGCTCTGCGAATGGGTCTGCCCGCCGAAAATGCCGCCGCCGAACGGCGAGCGCACCGTGATCGGCGCGGTGAATTCCCCGTCCGAGCGATAGCGCAGCCGTGCCGCCTCGCTCACCAATTGGTCGAGCGCGGGGTAGATGTAATCGGCAAACTGGATCTCGGGCACCGGGCGCAGCCCGTACGCGCCCATGCCGATCGCGACGCCGATGATGCCGATCTCGGTGATCGGCGTGTCGAACACGCGCGTCTTGCCATATTTCGCCTGCAGGCCGGCCGTCGCGCGGAACACGCCGCCGAAATAGCCCACGTCCTCGCCCATCACCACGACGTCGGGGTCGCGCGCCATCAACACGTCCATGGCGGAATTGATCGCCTGGATCATGTTCATGCGCTGGGTGGCGCCGGCGGCGTCGGTCTCCACCGCCGTATTTTCCGCGTTCGTCTCGATCACGTCACTCACCAGGCCAACTCCGTCATCCCAGCGCAGGCGGGGATCCATAAACGCATCATGTCGAAAGAGCCGCCGGGGGCGCGGCCAGTGCTGTTCGCCGTCCGCGCGGCGGCACTCACCGTCGCAGCGCTCACTTCTTGCGCGCCCACGGTCGCCCGCTTTCCTCTTCCTCGGCGATCATCTGCGCCTGCTGTTCGCGCAGATGCCACGGCATCTCCTCGAACACGCCGTCGAACAGCGTGTCGAGCGGCTGGTGCAGGCCATGGCCCAGGATGCCGTTCTTCTCGGCTTCCTTCTGCGCGGCCTTCACCTCGTCGGCGACTTCCTTGTCCATCGTCGCCTGGCGCTCCTCGTCCCATTCGCCGATGGTGATCAGATGATCCTTCAGCCGGCGGATCGGGTCGCCCAGCGGCCATGCGGTCGGCTCGCCCGCGCTGCGATATTGCGACGGGTCGTCGGACGTGGAATGCCCTTCGGCGCGATAGGTGAAATGCTCGATCAGCGTGGGGCCCTGGTTGGTCCGCGCACGCTCCGCCGCCCATTGCGTCGCGGCATAGACCGCCAGCGCGTCATTGCCGTCGACCCGCAGGCCAGCGATGCCATAGCCAACCGCGCGCGCGGCAAAGGTCGTCGCCTCCGCGCCGGCAAAGCCGGAAAAGCTCGAAATCGCCCATTGGTTGTTGACGACGTTGAAGATCACCGGTGCGCGATAGACGGTGGCAAAGGTCAACGCGGAGTGGAAGTCGCCCTCCGCCGTCGATCCCTCGCCGCACCAGGTGGCGGCAATGCGCGTGTCGCCCTTCGATGCGGACGCCATCGCCCAGCCCACCGCCTGCGGGTATTGCGTCGTCAGGTTGCCGGAGATCGAGAAGAAGCTGAAGCGCTTCTCCGAATACATGATCGGCAGCTGCTTGCCCTGCAGCTTGTCGCCCGCATTCGAATAGATCTGGTTCATCATGTCGACCAGCGGGCACCCGCGCGCGATCAGCAGACCCTGCTGGCGATAGGACGGAAAGCACATGTCGTCGGCGTCGAGCGCATAGGCCTGCGGCACGGCCACCGCCTCCTCGCCCAGCGACTTCATGTAGAAGCTCGTCTTGCCCTGCCGCTGCGCGCGGAACATGCGCTCGTCGAACGCGCGCACCGTCGCCATGTGGCGCAACATGCGGCGCAGCGTGTCGGGCGACAGCTTGGGGTCCCACGGGCCAACGGCGCGATTGTCGTCATCGAGCACGCGGACCATCGTATAGACGAGGTCGGTGAACCCGCGCGCGTCCTCGGCAGTGTCCGGGCGGCGCACCGATCCCGCGGCGGGGATCTCCACATCCGAAAAATCGACCGTGTCGCCGGGGCGGAACTTGGGCTCGGGCACATGCAGCGCGAGCGGGGGCAGATTGCTGCGGGCGGCGTCCGCCATAGTTTCTCCGGTTACTTGTTGCACCGGACAACGCGCCGGTGAGCAGATCGAATCCTTGTTATAAAATTTCAACGCACAGCGCCAGCGTCTGCGATGCAAGGAAATGTGACACGACCTTTTCGTCCGCCGAAACCGCCATGGATCATGGTTTCGAGTCGCACGATTGACTCCGCCGCTTGTAGGAACAAAAGAGGAACGTGAGTTTTGAGTGAGTCGTGCCCGTGCCATCCCCTGCCACCATTGCCGAGCTGAGAGAAACGCTCCGCGCCATCGAGGGCGACGGCCATCGCCGGCGCGAGACGCTGCCCTTCGGTGTGGCGGATATGGACTCGCGGCTCGCCGACGGCGGGCTGCGGCTCGATGGGCTGCACGAGGTTGCGGCAAAGGGCGCCGACATGTGCGATGATTCGGCCGCCACCTTGTTCATGGCGGGGATTGCCGCGCGCGCCTGGGGTCCGATCCTGTGGGTCGTGCGCCGGCGCGATCTGTTCGCCCCCGGCCTCTACCAGGCGGGCCTCTCCCCCGAACGCGTCCTTTATGCCGAGGCGCGCGACGATGCCGAAGTGCTCGCGCTGATGGAGGAAGGGCTGCGCCACCGCGGTCTTGGCGCGGTGATCGGCGAGGTAAAGCGCGCTGCCATGCCTGCCACCCGCCGGCTGCAACTCGCCGCCGAAGGGGGCCGCACGATCGCGCTCCTCCTGCGCCGCCATGCGCGCGAGGATGCCGATCCGCTGGCCCCGCCCTCCGCGGCGCTCACCCGCTGGCGGATCGCTTCCGCCCCGTCCGTTCCCCTGCGCTGCGGCAGCATGGGCCGCCCGCGCTGGGCCGTCTCGCTGGTGCGGCAACGCGGCGGCGACCCTTTCGACACTTTGCTGGAGGCCTGCGATGACACGGGTCGTCTCGCTCTACCTGCCGCACTGGGCGATCGATCGCGTGCGCCGGGCCGAGCGTCGCCGCGCACCAACGCCGCGGCCTGAACCGGGCAATTCGCTCGATTCAGGGCCGCTCGATCTCGCGCCGCTGACGGCGGCGGTGGCCGAGGAACAGGTGCTGCAATGCGACGCGCCGAAGAACACCGGCTGGCGCCCCGGCGCGCGCTGGGCGCGCAGCGATGCCGCTGCGCCTGTTGAGAAGCGCTGGTCGCAATCGACGCGCGCCGATGTCGCACGCCAGGTGGAGGCGATGCCCGCGCATCAGCGTCCGCCGATGCGCGAAATGGGCCGCCGCAGCGAGGCCGCCGACCATCCCTTCCGCGCCATGCCGCCGGACGAAGGCGCACGCCCCGTGCCCACGACGCTACCCGTGGGCCCCGATCCCGAGGACGTGCCCAACACTCGCTGGCGCGGCTTCGACGGCCTCGATCCCAACGCCGACGACCGCGCCGCCGCCGCGCTCGCACGGTGGAACGCCATGCCCAGCGTCCGCTACCCCGGCGAGGGACCCCACCCCGACAAATACGCCCGCTGTGGCTCCAACGATGCCGGCGCGCGGGTCCCCGGCGTCGCACCCTTTTTCGACACCGGCCGCACCCTCGCCAACACCGTCGCCCGCGCCAGCAATCTCCAACATCCCGCCCCCAAACCTCACAAGCGCAATGTTCGAGAACTTCCGCCGCCCTTGATCACCGTCCACAAGATCGGCAGCCGCATCGAAATCGCCGCCGCCTCGCCCGAGGCACGCGCCCTCGGCCTCACGCCGGGCATGGCGCTGACTCAGGCGCGCGCCGCCGTCCCAGACATCGACGTGCGTGATGCGGATGCCGCCGGCGACCTCGCCGATCTGCACCGCCTCGCCACTGCGCTCGCCCGTCGCTGGTGCCCGGTGGTCGCACTGTCAGACAGCGATGGCCTGTTCCTGGAGATCAGCGGCACCGCGCACCTCCACGGTGGCGAGGAAGCGATGGCGCGCCGCCTGCTGCGCCTGCTCGCCCGGCTCGGCATCACCGCGCAGCTGGCGATCGCCGACACCGCGGGCGCCGCCTGGGCCTTCGCACGTCAGGCTGCGCCCGCTGCGATCATCCCCCCCGGCGCGCATGTCGCCGCGCTCACCCCGCTGCCGGTCACCGCGCTTCGCCTCGCCGATGGCGCGCGCGAATTGCTCGCCCGGCTCGGCGTGGAGACGATCGGCGAGCTCATGGCGATGCCTCGCGCGCCGCTCGTCCGCCGCTTCGGCAAGACGATCGCGCAGCGGCTCGACCAGGCGACCGGCGCCCTGCCCGAACCGCTCGATCCGATCATCCCGGTGCAGCCGATCGCCGTCACCCGCCGCTTCGCCGAACCGATCGCCACCGCCGATGCGATCGGCCATTGGCTCGCCGGCCTCGTTGATGATCTGGCGGCAGCGCTGGCCAGGGCAGGGGTCGGCGCCCGTTCGCTCGCCTTCGTCGCCGCGCGTGTCGATTCGACCGATCAGGTGATCCGCATCGGTCTCGCGCGCGCCAGCCGCGAACCGTCGCACCTGCTGCGTCTCATTGCCCGCCGGATCGAGGAAATCGACGTTGGCTACGGCCTCGACGCGCTGACGCTTCACCTCGTCCGCGCTGACCCGCTCGGTCCCGAAACGCTGGGCGCGGCGCTTGCCGAACAGCAGGCGCCCGATCTTGCCCCTTTGGTCGACACGCTCGCCAACCGCATCGGCCCGACGCGTTTGTGGCGGCACCAGCCGATCGAAAGCGACGTCCCCGAACGCTCGGTCGCCCCGCTGCCGCCGCTCGATCCCCCCGCCACCGCTGCCACCCGCCTGAAGCGCGACGACGTGCGCCAGCTCGACGGCCGCACGCCCGATCATGCCTGGCACCCGCGCTGGCCGCGCCCCGCACGATTGCTGCGCCGTCCCGAGCCGATCGACCACGTCATGGCCGAAATGCCCGATCATGCGCCGCGCCGCTTCACTTGGCGCGGCCGCCCGCATCGCGTCACCCATTCCGACGGCCCCGAACGGATCACTGGCGAATGGTGGCGCCGCGCGGGCGAGCGCGACGGGGTGCGCGATTATTTCCGAGTCGAGGACGAACAGGGCCACCGCTTCTGGCTGTTCCGCCGCGGCGATGGCGAGCGCGCGGAAACGGGCGATCTCAGCTGGTACATCCATGGCACCTTTGCATGATCCGCATGGTGCCGCATGACCTACAGCGAGCTTCAGGTCACCACGCATTTCTCGTTCCTGCGCGGCGCGTCCTCCTGCGAGGAGCTGTTCGCCACCGCCGCACTGATGGGGATGCCGGCGCTCGGCATCACCGATCGCAACTCGGTCGCCGGCGTGGTCCGCGCGCTCTATGCGTGCGAGCAGCTGAAGGCGAAGCACGGCCTCCTCATCCGCTCCATCCCCGGCTGCCGGCTCGATCTGGTCACCGGCGAATCCCTCCTCGTCTGGCCGGAGGATCGCGCCGCCTGGAGCCGGCTCACCCTCCTCCTCACGCTCGGCAAGTCGCGCGCTGACGCGCGGCGCGGCGAGAAAGGCCAATGCTTCCTCCACTGGGAGGATGTCGCCGCGCATGGGGACGGCCTCGTCGCCGCGCTGGTGCCGGGGCGCAGTGGCGCGGCGCCAACCGCGCTGGCCGCCACTACCGACATCTTCGGCCGGCGCGGCCACCTCTGCCTCACCCCCTGGCGCCGCCCGGGCGAACGGCGGCGCTTTGCCGAGACCGCGCAGGCCGCCGCCGCCTACGGCCTCACCCCGCTCGCCACCGGCGACGTGCTGTACCACAAGCCCGATCGCCGGATGTTGCAGGACGTCGTCACCGCGATCCGCGAGAAATGCACGGTCGACGAGCTCGGTTTCCGCCGCGAACGCCATGCCGATCGCCATCTCCAGCCGCCCGACGAAATGGCGCGCCGCTTCGCCGCTTACCCCGATGCGCTCGCCGCGGTGGAGGCGATCGTCGAACGCTGCACCTTCTCGCTGCGCGACCTCGACTATCAATATCCCGACGAGATCATCATGTCCGGCCGCACCGCGCAGGAGGCGCTGGAACGCCTGTCGCGCAACGCGCTCGCCGACCGCTTCGATGGCGCGCCGCCGGAGCCCTATACCCGGCAGCTCGAACACGAACTCTCGCTCGTCGCGAAGATGGGCTACGCGCCTTATTTCCTCACCGTGAATTCGATCGTCAGCTACGCCCGCTCGATCGAGATCCTGTGCCAGGGCCGCGGCTCGGCGGCCAATTCGGTCATCTGCTTCGTCCTCGGCATCACCTCGATCGATCCGGTCAAGCACCAGCTCCTCTTCGAACGCTTCGTCTCGGAGGAACGCCGCGAACCGCCCGATATCGACATCGATTTCGAGCATGAGCGGCGCGAGGAAGTGATCCAGTGGATCTACGAAACCTATGGCCGGGATCATGCCGCGCTGACCGCGGTGGTCAGCCGCTTCCGCACCCGCGGCGCGATCCGCGAAGTGGGCAAGGTGCTCGGCCTGCCCGAGGACATGACCTCCGCGCTCGCCGGCCAGGTGTGGGGCTGGTCGAACGAGGGCGTTCCCGACAGCCACGTACAGGCGCTTAACCTGGACGCCGGCGAACCACGCCTCGCGCTCGCGCTTGAGCTCGCCAAGGAGCTGATCGGCACGCCCCGCCATTTGTCGCAGCACCCCGGCGGCTTCGTCCTGACGCGCGATCCGCTCCACGATCTTGTCCCGATCGAGCCGGCCGCGATGGTCGATCGCCACGTCATCGAATGGGAAAAGGAGGATATCGAGCATCTTGGCTTCATGAAGGTCGATATCCTCGGCCTCGGCATGCTCGGCTGCATGCGGCGCGGGTTCGATCTGCTGGGTCAGCACAAGGGGATCGCGATGACGATGGCGAGCGAGCCCTTGCAGGACGATGATGAACCGACGTTCGAGATGATCCGCCGGGCCGATACGCTCGGCGTCTTCCAGATCGAGAGCCGCGCGCAGATGAGCATGTTGCCGCGGATGAAGCCGAGGAATTTCTACGACATCGCCATCCAGGTCGCGATCGTCCGCCCCGGCCCGATCCAGGGCGACATGGTGCATCCCTATCTGAAGCGCCGCGAGGGCAAGGAGCTGGTCGAATATCCCAATGATGCCTTGAAAGCGGTGTTGCAGAAAACGCTTGGCGTGCCCTTGTTCCAGGAACAGGCGATGCAGGTCGCGATCATCGGCGCCGGCTTCACCCCGGGCGAGGCGGACTTGCTGCGCCGCGCGATGGCGACATTCAAGATGACCGGCGGCGTGGGAGAGTTTCGCGAAAAGCTGATCACCGGCATGCGCGCCAACGGCATCTCGCAGGCCTTTGCCGAGCGGCTGGTGAAGCAGATCGAGGGGTTCGGCAGCTACGGCTTCCCCGAAAGCCATGCGGCGAGCTTCGCCAAGATCGCCTACGCCTCGTCATGGATGAAATGCCATCACCCCGACGTGTTCTGCGCAGCATTGCTCAATGCCCAGCCGATGGGCTTCTACGCCCCGGCGCAGATCGTCCGTGATGCCCGCGCGCATGGCGTCGAGATCCTGCCGGTGTGCATCATGGCCAGCGATTGGGACACGGCGTTGCTGGAGGACCGCAGCGCGCAAAAGCCGCTTCGCCTCGGCCTGCGCATCGTCCACGGCCTGTCCGCCGCCGATGCCGGCAAGGTCATCACCGCCCGTGCTGCCCGCCCCTTCACCTCGGTCGAGGATGTATGGCGTCGCTCCGGCGTACCGCTCGCCGCGCTGGAGACACTCGCCAAGGCGGATGCCTTTGCCGGCATGGGGCTCGACCGGCGACAGGCGCTGTGGGCGATCCGCGGCCTCGGCGACACGCCGCTCCCTTTGCTCGCCGCCATCGAGACGAAGGAGGATCCGGTCCACCTGCGCGCGCTCACCGCCGGGCGCGAGGTGGTGGAGGATTATCGCGCCACCCAGCTGACGCTGCGCCAGCACCCGCTCACCTTCCTGCGCGATCGTTTGCGTGAACGCCGCTGCGTCCGTTGCGAGGAGCTTAAGACCATCAAGGAAGGCACGCTGGTCGACGTCGCCGGCATCATCCTCGTCCGCCAGCGGCCGGGCAGTGCGAAGGGCGTGCTGTTCATCACCATCGAGGACGAGACCGGCGTCGCCAACGGCATCCTGTGGCCCGACCGGTTCGAGGCGCAGCGCCGCACCGTCATGTCCTCCGCGATGGTCAGCATCCGGGGCCGCGTGCAAAAGGAAGGGATCGTGATCCATGTCGTCGCGGATCTGATCACCGATCTTACCTGGATGCTGCGCAAAGTGGGGGAGATCGACCTACCCTCTCTCGTGGCCCGCGGCGATGGCGCGACCCACCCCGGCGCGCCCGATCGCGGCGACGCCGGGTGGAAGCCGCGCAACCGCACCGACTATCATTACAGAGACGGGCACTATCGGGACCGGCCGGAGGACGTGATTCCGATCCGCAGCCACGACTTCCATTGATCTTGGTAAAGCGATCGGCTTAGGCTTGACCCCAGCCGACGACCGACCGGCGATGGATAGGAGAGACCGCATGGCCACCGCCGCCCTCAGCCGCGAGCCCCAGATCGGCGTGACCGCGCACGTCCCGCTGCCGACCGACAAGGCCGCGTTCGACGCCGCGATCGTCGATCCCGACAGCTACGCCAATGAGGAACGCTACCACGCGATCTTCAAATATCTGCGCGAGGAAGCCCCGGTCTATTGGTGCGAGCCGGAGGGCTATCGCCCGTTCTGGACGGTGTCGCGCCACGCCGACATCCGCCGCGTCGAACTCGACAACGACACCTTCCTCAACGATCCGCGCCTGACGCTCGCCACCATCGCCGATGAGGAGCGGATCATGGCGCTGACCGGCGGCAACAAGCTGACGCGCAACCTCGTCAGCATGGACAATCCCGACCACAAGCACTTCCGCGCCATGACACAGGGCTATTTCTCGCCCAAGCACATGAAGCAGCTGGAAGAGGATATCCGCGCCCTCGCCTGCGACAGCGTGGAGCATATGGCCGCGCTCGGCGATCGATGCGATTTCGCCGCGGAAGTCGCGATCTGGTTTCCCTTGCGCGTCATCATGCTGACGCTGGGCGCCCCGCGCGAGGACGAACAGTTCCTGATGAAGATTACGCAGGAAGTGTTCGGCGCGCAGGATTTCGATCACATGCGCCCCGAGGAGATGGGCGGGCTGTTCGCCACCATCGCCGAATTCAACGCCTGGTGCGATCGAATCACCGCCGACCGCAAGGCCAACCCCCGCGAAGACGTCTCCACCATCATCGCCAATGCGACGCTCACCGATGGCTCGCCGATGGGGAATATGGAGGCGATGAGCTACTACCTCATCATCGCCGCTGCAGGGCATGACACGACCAGCTCTTCCACTTCCGCGGGGCTGCTGGAACTAATCCGTAACCCCGCGGAAATGCAGAAGCTGCGCGACGATCCCTCCCTGCTGCCAAACGCGGTCGAGGAGATGATCCGCTGGGCAAGCCCGGTGAAACATTTCTTCCGCACCGCCGCCAAGGATGCCGAGGTCGGCGGCGTGCCGATCAAGGCCGGCGACGGCCTCGTCATGGCTTATCCGTCGGCCAACCGCGACACCGCCGTCTTCGACGATCCCTTCACCTTCCGGGTTGACCGCGCGAACGTGCGGCAGCACCTGGCGTTCGGCTATGGCCCGCACCTGTGCCTGGGCCAGCACCTCGCCAAGCTGGAGATGCGTATCCTGTTCGAAGAACTCCTCGCCCGCTTCGACGATTTCGAGCTTGCCGGCGACCCGTCCTGGACCCGCGCCAGCTTCGTCAGCGGCATGAAACACCTTCCCATACGGTACCGCGCCAAGTGAGCCGACACGACCCCGAGAAACTTTACCCCGGCTTTCCGGGCACCGAGCCGAACCAGCATCTGCGCACCATCCCGGCCTGCGCCGCGCTTGGCATGTGGCAACACGCCACCGTGGGCGAGCCGGTGTCGACGTCGCTGGACGCCGCTCTTCCGGCGGCGTGCGACGCCGACGGGCGCGTCTCGCGCGGCGCCGCACTGGTGCTGGCCGATCAGGCAACCGCGGGCGGCGTCTTCACCACGCTGTCACGGCCCACGCCGATGATGACGCTGGACCTTCGCGTCGACTGGTTCGGCCCGCTCCCCGCCGCCGCCATCAGCTGCATCATCGACGAGGTGACGCGCGAGGTCGATCTGGCCTTGTCGCGCGGCCGATTGGTTGCCGAGGGAAGGCCGATCGGCGCCGCGGTCGCGCGCTATCTGATCGGGTCGATGCCCGGCGGCACACCTGGCCGGATGGATGAACGGCACGACGTGCTGCCGCCGTCGCCCGCGCCCTGTTTCGCCGATTATCTTGGTGCCGAGTCGACGCCCGATGGCCTGGTCATGCAGCCGCGGGTCGAACATGTCGGCGCGCCGCTGCCGGCCTATCATGGCGGCGTCATCGCCGGCCTGCTCGAACATGCCGGCGTGTCGTCGATCGATGCAGCGTTCCGCCCGCTCGATATCGAAATCCGCTTTCTCGCGCCGGCGCTCGCCACGCTGCCGCTGATCGCGCGGGTCGTGCCCCGCCGCATCGGCCGCCGCGCGATCACCCTCGATCTGGAGGCGCATCAGGGCGATCCCAACCGCCCCGTCGCAATCGGGCGGATGCTGGCGATCACCGATCCTGCCGGCGATCCCGTCCGCCACGATCTGCCGCGCGGCTGACGCGGCGCGACCAGCATGGGGTGGGTCCTCCCCGCCCCATGCCGGATCGATCAACCCACCGTCTGTTCGATCACGCCGAAGATCGGATGATGCCGGTCATCCTCGGCCCAGATGCGGACGGTATCGCCCTTCTTCAGGAACGGCGTCACCGGCTTGCCACCCGCGATCGTCTCGATCGTGCGTACCTCGGCGATGCAGGAATACCCGACCCCGCCTTGCGCGATCGGCTTGCCCGGCCCGCCATCGGCGTCACGGTTCGATACCGTACCCGACCCGACGATCGTCCCCGCCCCCAGTGCGCGGGTCTTCGCCGCATGCGCGATCAGCGTGCCGAAATCGAACGTCATGTCCTCACCCGCCTCGGCGCGACCGAACGGCTCACCGTTCAGGTCGACCATCAGCTTGCGATGCAGCTTGCCGTCCTGCCACCAGTCGCCCAGCGCGTCAGGCGTCACGAACACCGGCGAGAAGGCGGACGCCGGCTTCGACTGGAAGAAGCCGAAACCCTTGGCCAGTTCACCCGGGATCAGGTTGCGCAGCGACACGTCATTGGTGAGCCCGACCAGCCGGACCGCCGCCAGCGCCTCCTCACGGGTCGCCCCCATCGGCACGTCACCGGTCACCACGACCACCTCTGCCTCCAGGTCGCAGCCCCAGCTTTCGTCACCCAGCGGGATCGCGTCACGGGGGCCAAGGAAGCCGTCGGACCCGCCCTGATACATCAGGGGATCGTGCCAGAACGTCTCTGGCATCTCCGCCCCACGCGCCTGCCGCACCAAAGCGACATGGTTCACATAGGCGGAGCCATCCGCCCATTGATACGCGCGGGGCAGCGGCGACGCCGCCTCATGCTCGTGAAAACGCAGCCGGGGGATCACCTCATGCTCGAGATCGGTCGCGAGGTTCTGCAGGTCCGGCAACAGCCGATCCCAATCGTCCAGCGCCGCCTGCAGCGTTGGCGCAATGTGGCCGGCATCGGCGCACCAGGCGAGATCGTTCGACACCACGACGAGCTTGCCGTCGCGGCCATGCTTCAGACTCGCTAGTTTCATCCGTCACCTCTCTTTCAGCCCTCCGGCATAGGCGCGCGCAGACGGCCAAGTCGAGAGCGGTCCCCTACGCGATACCACCATAACAAAAGTTACTTGACCGTTCAGGCGGGGCTGGCGACAAGCGGCGCTGTAATTTTCCGGAGAGGTTTCGAATGTCGCTCGACCAGATTGCGGGCCGTTTCGCGTATAACGAGGATCATGAGGCGTTCCGCCAGACGGTGCGCAGCTTCCTCGCCAAGGAAGGCGTGCCGAACGCGGACCAGTGGGAAAAGGATCGCCTCGTCCCTAAGAGCTTCTGGCAGAAGGCCGGCGAGGTCGGGATGCTCTGTCCGACCGTGCCGGAGGCCTATGGCGGGCTCGGCCTCGACTTTGGCTACAATGCCATCGTCGACGAGGAAATGGCCTATTCGGGCGTCCCCGCCGGCTTCTCGCTCCAGTCGGACATCGTCGCCGGCTATATGGAGACCTACGGCTCCGAGGAGCAGAAGAAGGAATGGCTGCCCAAGATGGTCTCGGGCGACGTGATCACCGCGATCGCGATGACCGAACCGGGCACCGGCAGCGACCTTCAGTCGATCCGCACCACCGCGAAGAAGGACGGCAATCACTACGTCATTAACGGCTCGAAGACGTACATCACCAACGGTCAGAACACCGATCTGACTCTGGTCGTGGCCAAGACCGATCCGGACGCGCAGCCGGCCTACAAGGGCATGTCGATCATCCTGGTCGAGAGCCACCGGGAGGGCTTCAGCAAGGGCCGCAAGCTCGACAAGATCGGTCAGGACGCGGCCGACACCTCGGAATTGTTCTTCGAGGACGTGCGCGTGCCGATCACCAACTGCCTTGGCGAAGAGGGTATGGGCTTCATCTACCTGATGAGCCAGCTGCCGCAGGAGCGCCTGTCGATCGCGGTCAGCACCATGGCCTCCTCGCAGAAGGCGTTCGACGATACGGTCGCCTTCGTGAAAGAGCGCCGCGCGTTCAAGGGCGTGGTGTTCGACTTCCAGAACACCAAGTTTGTCCTCGCGGACCTCAAGGCGAAGCTTCAGGTCGGCTGGGCGCACCTCGACTGGGCGATCGCACGCCATCTGAAGGGCGAACTGACCAACGAGGAAGGCGCAGCCGCCAAGCTGTGGCACACCGACCTTCAGTGGGAGGTCATGGACAAGTGCCTCCAGCTGCACGGCGGCGCTGGCTATATGAACGAATATCCGATCGCCCGCATGTGGCGCGGCGCGCGTGTCAGCCGGATCTACGGCGGCACGAACGAGATCATGAAGGAAGTGATCAGCCGCAAGCTCTGAGCCCGGCCGGTTAGCCGACACACAGCACGCCCCGCGCGCCATCCGGCGGGCGGGGCGTCGTGTATCAGACGGCGGTTGAAGGAGTGATCCTCAGGCCGCGACCGCGCGTTCGCCGGTGCGCAGTTGCTCCACGAACCCATCAGTGCTTCGCCGCAGCCGCCGTGCCTGGTCGGACAGGGCGCCGGCCGCCTCGCGCACCTGCTGCGACAGGACGTCCGCCTCGTTGGCGGCCTCCGCGACCTGCGCGATCCGCTGCTCGATCATGTCCACACCGCGTGCTGCCTCGTGCGCGGTACGCTCGATCTGCCCCGCGACGCCGCGCTGACCGGACACGGCGCCCTTGATAGCATCGGCCGCGGCAGCCACCCGGCACACCGCGTCCGCCGCGCCCACGATGCTGGCCTCGGTCGAATCCACGCCGTGCCGCACGCTGCCGATCAGCGACACGATCTTCTCGCTGGCCCGCGCCGTTCCCCCGGCGAGTTGCTTCACCTCGCCCGCCACCACGGCGAAGCCACGTCCCGCGTCCCCGGCGCGCGCGGCCTCGATCGTGGCGTTCAGCGCGAGCAGGTTGGTACGCGTGGCGATCTCGTGGATCTCGCCTACCAGGCCATTGATGTCGCCGGCACGTGCGGCGAGATCCAGTACCGCCGCCTTGCCCTGTTCGGCATTGCGTTGAACGTCGCCGGTCAGCGTCGCCTGGGCATGCGCGCTCTCGGCAATTTCGCCGATCGAATCGGTCAGTCGGTGGACGGCATCGGCCACGTCCTGTGTCGCGCCGGCCGCCTGATGGGCACCTACGGCCACTTCGCTCGCTTGCCGCCCGGCCTCCGCCGCGATCCGGGTCAGCGTCGCGGCCGACCCTTCCAGCGTTGCCGAGGCACCCTCGATCGCCACCGCCACGCCCGCCACCGACCGCTCGAAGTCGTCGGCCAGCGCCATCAGCGCGCTCCGCCTTTCGCTCTCCAGCCGCGCTTCGGCCGCTTCTCGCCGCTGGCGCTCCGATTGTGACCGCTCGTCGGCCGCTTGCGCCGCCGCCAGCGCCGCAACCGCCCGGCCGCGCTCCACCTCGGCAAGCGCCAGCAGCCGCTCGCCCTCTTGGCGCGCCACGTCCTGCGCCACGATGAGGATGCGCAGCCGGGTGGTCAGATAGGTCAGCGCCGCAAACTCCAGCACCACCGCCAGCGCATGGAACAGCACGCGGTCCAGCGCGCCGCCATTTTCGAACACCCAGTTCGGCAGCACGTAGGACAGCACCAGATGGTGAAGCGCGATCAGGATCGCCGCCAGCGCCAGCGGCCGCCAGTCACACAGCACCGCGATCATCGCCAGCGCGACAAAAAAGTACATGTGCCCATCCATCTGCCAGGCCGAACCCGCCAGCAGATAGACGTAGATCGCCGGCATCGCCGCGGCGAGCACGCCGCAGCTCATCCGTGCGGCCAGATCATGCCGGCCACGCACCGCCAGAGCGGTCGGTATGATGTTCACCATCGCCGCCGCGGCGATTGCGAGCCCGGTTCCCGGCGCGTTCATCGCCGCGCCCCAGATCAGCAGCAGCGGCAGGCACAACCATCCCACCGCCGCGATGACGCGGATCCCGCGCATGCGCAGATTGTCTAGCGAGCTCATGAGGCACGCCCCCCGCAGATCAGCGACGGCGCCGCGATCGTCACTATTCCCGCCCGAAGCAGCGGCCAGAAGAGCGCGTCGCGCTCCCCCTGAACCACCATGCCGCCGCCGGGGCCCGCCGCCACCAGCCGCGCATCCTGTGCCAGCGCGAGGCGGGCGGTTGGTGCGTCTGGCCACAGCGGAAGCAGCAGCATGTCGCCGCGCAGCGGGGGCGACAGCGCCACCGCCGCGAGCGCGCCAGCGGCAATCACGACCTGCCCGATGACAAGGCCAAGCCCGCGCGCGATCAGCATATGCCGGAGAAAAACAGAACCCATACGGCCGCCTTTGGCCTGACGAGGGTTAGGACCAGGTAAAGCATGGCCGCGGGCCATCGAGCGTCGGCCACTACCCCGCGCCTCCTTGACTTTCTCGCGCAGGATCTGCATTTCAGCGTGATCGAGACGTTTGCAGCGTGATCGGGCTTCGTGCCCAGGCTCCGTCTCGGTCGATTGAACCGGCTTCCCAAGTCACGCGGGGTGTCTATTTTCCCCCGTTCCTGCACGTCCCATGACGTTGCGGGCTGCGACTATTTATAGGTTTATTGCATGTCATTCTCCGATCTCGGCCTCGCCGAGCCGCTTGTCCGCGCGCTTGAAGCAAAGGGCTATGAGACGCCCACGCCGATCCAGCGTGATGCCATCCCGACGGTACTCACCGGCCGCGACCTCCTGGGCATCGCCCAGACAGGTACCGGCAAGACGGCAGCGTTCGTCCTCCCCTCGATCCAGCGACTGCTCGGCAGCGAGAAGCGCGTTCTGCCGACGCATGTGCGCATGCTGGTCCTCGCCCCGACCCGTGAGCTGGCCAGCCAGATCGCGGACAATGCGAAGCTCTACGCGCGCCATTCGCGCCTGACCGTCGCCACGGTGTTCGGCGGCACCAGCATCAACAAGAACCGGCAGGACCTGTCGCGCGGCGTCGACATCCTCGTCGCCACACCCGGGCGCTTGCTCGATCTGGTCGAGCAGGGCTTCTGCAACCTCACGATGCTCGAGATCCTGGTGCTGGACGAGGCCGACCAGATGCTCGACCTCGGCTTCATCCATGCGCTGAAGAAGATCGTGAAGATGGTGCCGCGTCGCCGTCAGACCCTGTTCTTCTCCGCCACGATGCCGACCTCGATCCGCGACCTGGCGGACAAGTTCCTGAATGATCCGGAAACCGTCTCGGTCGTCCCTGCCTCGACCACGGCGGAGCGGGTCGAGCAGCAGGTGGTGCTGGTCAATCAGACCGAAAAGCAGGCGCTGCTGACGATCCTGATTCAGGAAGAGAAGATCGACCGCGCACTGGTCTTCACCCGCACGAAGCATGGCGCCGACCGCGTCGTGAAGCTGCTGGCTGGCAACGGCATCGCGTCCAACGCGATCCACGGCAACAAGAGCCAGCCGCAGCGCGAGCGCGCGCTTGCCGCGTTCAAGAGCGGCGAAGTGCCGATCCTGGTCGCGACCGACATCGCGGCGCGCGGCATCGACATTTCGGGTGTCAGCCACGTGTTCAACTTCGAACTACCGAACGTGCCGGAGCAATATGTGCACCGCATTGGCCGCACCGCGCGCGCCGGCGCCAGCGGCATCGCCATTTCCTTCTGCGCCGACGACGAGCGGCCGTATCTGAAGGACATCGAGAAGCTGACCCGCCAGAAGGTGCCGCATCGCGCCCTGCCGGCCGATTTCCTGAAGCGCGCCGACGCGCTGAAGGCGGCGCGCGTCAAGGCGATCGGTGCCGATCCGGCGCCGCGTGAGGATCGTCCGCGCGGGCCCCGCCCGCCGGCACGCCCCAAGGCGAGCCATGCGCCGACGGCAACCCGCGACTATGCCAATGCCAGCCGCCGTGGCGGACCTGGTGGCCATGGCAGCGGACAGGGCGGTGGTCGCGGACGCGGCGGTCGCGGCCGTGGGCGCGGCGGCGCACGCACTGCCGCTCAGGCCTGACCTCACGCCAATTGCGCGCGGCCGTGCAACCCGGCCGCGCGTGATCGGTTGCCTCTCCTGAAGAAGGAGACGGCCCTATGGATATCGCGACTGGCCCGGTTCTGGAGCGCATTGCGCGCGTACTGGCCGGCGAGCGGCTCAGCGTAAATGCGCACGGGGATCAGGAATCCGCCGGCGATGCGGTGGATGCCGCCTGGCGCGATTATCGCGAGGAAGCGATGGCCGTCCTCCACACGCTGCGCGCGCCCAGCAAGGCGATGGCCGCCGCTGGTGACCCCGCCGTGTGGGAACGGATGATCCTGGCCGCCATCGAGGAATCGCAGCCAGAGGGCGCCTGAGCACAGGCCGCCCCCCGGCGACACGTTCACTTCAGGCCAGAACCGTGAGCCATTCCTCTTCCGGCGCGCGCGGGCTGCGCGTGCGGTTGGCCGGCTCCTCCGCATCCTCATAGCCGATCGCGACACCGCAGAAGAGCATCCGCTCTGGCGGCGTGCCGAGGAACGTTTCGACCGTGCTGGGATAGACTGCCCAGCATTCCTGCGGGCAGGTCGCCAACCCTTTCTCCACCGCCAGCAGCATCAGATTCTGCAGGTACATGCCAAGGTCGGCCCATTGCGGCGGCCCCATGCGGCGGTCGACCGTCACGAAGAAGGCGGCCGGCGCGCCGAAGAACTGGAAATTTCGCGCGAACCACTGCGCACGCGCGCGCTTGTCCTCGCGCGGGATGCCGAGGTGCCCGTACATGATTTCGCCGATCTGGAACGTGCGCGCCTTCGTGGCGTCGGTCATTTCACGCGGATAGATGTCATAGCCCGGCGTCTCGGTCTCGCGCCGCTCGATCTTGCCGCGCATGATCTCCTTCAGCTCGGCCATCTTCTCCCCGGTCACGATGTCGATGTGCCAAGGCTGAATATTCCCGCCCGTCGCCGCGCGCGCCGACGTCAGCGCCAGATCCTTCAGCACGTCCAGCGGCACCTCCTTGTCCAGGAATCCGCGGACCGAACGCCGCTCCCTTACTGCGTCGGATACGTTCATTCGCCTCTCCACCTCTTGCCGTGCGCGTTAAATCGCGGCACATGAGCGGCTGGGATAACATCTGTTATGGAGAGTCGGAAGATGGCCGAGGCGTATATCGTCGAAGCGGTGCGGACGGCTGGTGGACGACGCGGCGGAAAGCTCGCGGGGGTTCATCCGGTCGATCTGGCAGCACAGGTTCTGGACGCGGTAATCGAGCGTTCGGGCATTCCGGGCGACGCTGTCGAAGACGTCATCATGGGTTGCGTCAGCCAGGGCGGCGAGCAGGCCGGTCAGGTGGGGCGCAATGCGGTGCTCGCCTCCAAGAAGCTGGCGCAGTCGACGCCGGCCGTCACGATCGATCGCCAGTGCGGCTCGTCGCAGCAGTCGATCCAGTTTGCGGCGCAGGCCGTGATGTCGGGGACGCAGGACGTGGTGATCGCGGCGGGCATCGAAAGCATGTCGCGCGTGCCGATGGGCTCGACCTACAAGCTGTTCTACGACGCCGGCCTCGGCAAGAACAAGTCGCCGGGCCTGGAGGAGAAGTTCCCGGGCATCAACTTCAACCAGTTCGCTGGGGCGGAGATGATCGCTAAGAAGTACGGCTACACCCGCGAGCAGCTCGACGAATATTCGTTGAACTCGCACCGCAAGGCGGTGGCCGCGACGCAAGGCGGCAAGTTCAAGGACGAGATCGTCCCGATCGAGATCGAGACGCCCGAGGGCAAGGAAGTGCACACCTCTGACGAGGGCATCCGCTATGACGCCTCTGCCGAGGGCATGGCCGGGGTGAAGAAGCTGTCGGAAGAGGGCGTGCTGACCGCCGCCTCGTCGAGCCAGATCTGCGACGGCGCCAGCGCGGTGCTGATCGTCAGCGAGGAAGCCCTGAAGAAGTACAACCTCAAGCCGCTGGCGAAGATCGTCAACCTGACGGTGACCGCGGGCGACCCGGTGATCATGCTCGAAGAGCCGCTGTTCGCGACCGACAAGGCGCTCAAGAAGGCCGGCCTGTCGATCGATGACATCGACCTGTACGAAGTGAACGAAGCGTTCGCCTCGGTTCCGGTCGCCTGGCTCGAGCATACCAAGGCGGATCCGAACAAGCTGAACGTCAACGGCGGCGCGATCGCGCTCGGCCACCCGCTCGGCGCATCGGGCACGAAGCTGATGGCGACGCTGGTTCACGAACTGCGCCGTCGTGGCGGCCGCTATGGCCTGCAGACGATGTGCGAAGGCGGCGGTGTCGCCAACGTCACGATCATCGAAAATTGCGACTGGCAGGGCGAGGCGAAGGCCGCGGCCTGAACCTGTTGCCGATCAAATGGCCCGTTCCCCGCACAAGCGGGGGACGGGATCGTGCCCCGCTTGTGCGGGAGCACTTTCTCGGGAGGGGAATTCAATGAAGCTCGACAACAGCATTTCCGCCGTCATCACCGGCGGCGCGTCCGGCCTTGGCGCCGCGACCGCGCGGCAGCTCGCCGCCAAGGGCGTGAAGGTCGCCATCTTCGACCTTCAGGAAGAAAAGGGCGAGGCGATCGCCAAGGAACTCGGCGGTGTGTTCTGCAAGGTCAACGTCACCGACGAGGCGTCGGTGGACGAGGGCTTCGCCAAGGCGCGCGCGGCGATCGGCCAGGAGCGTATCCTGGTGAATTGCGCCGGCACCGGCAACGCGATCAAGACCGCCAGCCGCAGCAAGGAAGACGGCTCGATCAAGCACTTCCCGCTCGACGCGTTCAACTGGATCATCCAGATCAACCTCGTCGGCACCTTCCGCTGCATCGCCAAGTCGGCGGCCGGCATGATGACGCTCGACCCGCTGCCCGATGGCGACCGTGGCGCGATCGTCAACACCGCGTCAGTCGCGGCCGAGGACGGCCAGATCGGCCAGGCGGCCTATTCGGCGTCGAAGGGCGGCGTGGTCGGCATGACCCTGCCGATCGCACGCGACCTCATGAACGAGCACATTCGCGTCAACACGATCCTGCCGGGCATCTTCAACACCCCGCTGCTGCAGGGCGCGCCGCAGAACGTGAAGGATGCGCTGTCCGCGTCCGTGCCGTTCCCGAAGCGTCTTGGCGATCCGGAGGAATATGCCGCCCTCGCCACGCTGATGATCGAGAACGGCTATTTCAACGGCGAGGACGTTCGCCTCGACGGCGCGATCCGCATGGCGCCGCGCTGAGCACGGCGACACGCTGACGGCGCGGCGCCTGCCGCCGCGCCTGACCGCCTTTATCGAACGATGACACCTCCCCGGGGAGGGCCATGGCCAGCGACGATCGGATCGTCCCGGGCGCTGGTCACCCCCGGGGAACGTGTTTCAGAGCTACAGGAAATATCGCATGTCCCGCCCCGCCCCCTGGCGCCTTGACCTTTCATCCTATCCCAAGCGCGAGGTGAAGCAGACGCGCTTCCAGGATCTCGACACGATGGGCCACCTCAACAACGTCGCTTATGCCGCCTTGTTCGAGGATGCCCGCGTGCGCATGAACCAGCAGCTGGGACGCGTGAACCGCGGGAAGATGGCGGAAGGCTCGTTCCGCGCGGTGGTGGCCCGCAACGAGATCAACTACCTCGCCGAAGGCAGCTTCCCCGAGGATGTCGAGATTGGCCTGGGCATCGGCCGCATCGGCAATCGCAGCTTCGAGATGCTGGCGGCGGCTTTTCAGTCGGGCGCGTGTATCGCCACCTGCGACACGACGATCGTGATGACCGATCCGAAGGGCGAGTCCCTCCCGGCCGACTTCGTCGAGCGGCTGAAGGCGGTTCAGGTGAAGGCCGCCTGATCGCGGCCGGGTACCGCAACGGCAGCGGGCCCGGCGCCACCGATGATCGCGATCATCGGCAGCGCACGGGCCCGCATTTCACCGCCTGGTTGCGGCGGGATTACTTCCCGCGCAGCGTACCCAAGGTGGCGAGGCCAAGGACGCCGACCAGCGCGGCGGCTGCCCACGGACGCTCCTTGGCAAAGGCCTTTGCCTGTCCGACCACTGCGGGCTGCCCGTCGGCGCCCGGCGCCATCGCCTTCTGCACCGAACCCTTCAGCTGATCGAGCATGCCGCTCGCCTGCATCGAACGATCGTTCGTCGCGGCGCCGGCCGTTTCCTTCACCTTGCCCGTCACCGTGTTCATATCTGCGGTAAGTGCGTCAGCCATGATCAATACCTCCGATTTCCCGGAGGCGACAACGGGTCAGACGGGCTTTTGTGCCACATGCCGGGCCGCTCGCCGCCGGCCGCGAGACCGGAGGCGAGCGGCACGAAAACGTCAGTCGACGAAGACCGGCGCGCGCTTTTCCATGTTGGCCTTTACCGCCTCCACCTGGTTGGGCGAGCGCATCAGCTTGACCTGCTCGTCGCTCTCGCCCTGCAGCACGGTGGCGGTGTCGCCATCCACCATCAGGTTGATCAGCCGCTTGGACGCCTTCACCGCGTCGGGATTGCGACCGGCGATCTCGCGCGCCAGCTCGAACGCCGCGGCGCGCGGATCATCGGCGAGCCGGGTGACGAAGCCATAACGCTCGGCCTGCCCGCCGGTGAACTCGCGCGCGCTGTAGGTCAGGTCGCGAAGCACGTCGTCGCGCGCCAGCGTCCGCCACAGCGCGAGGCCGGCCATGTCGGGCACCAGCCCCCAATAGGTTTCGCGGATCGACATGCGCGTGTCCGGCCGCGCGATGCGCACGCAGGCGCCCGACATGATCTGGAACCCGCCGCCCAGCGCGACGCCATGCACCGCGGCGATCACCGGCATCGGCAAGGTGCGCCAGCCCCAGGCGACATTCTGCGCCGTGTTGGCGACACCATGGCTGCGCTTGCCCAGATCGTTGCCCGATCCGCCAGCCGCCATGGATCCCATGTCGAGCCCGGCGCAGAACGCCCGCCCCTCACCCGACAGCACGGCAACCCGCACATCCTTCATGCCCGCCAGCCGCTCGATGGCGGCGTTGATGCCGGCGAACATCGCCGGATCGAGCGCGTTCATCTTGTCCGGTCGGTTCAGCCGAACGTCCGCGATGCCGTTCTCGACCGTGATCGTAACCCGCTCTTCCATCTCGCTCTCCCGCAAATTGATACGATCGACTTAGACAAGCCGGCCGCGTCCAGCAATGCCGCCCCGGAAATGCCGCGATCGTTGCGCTCGAGGAAGGCGGGTGTATCAGCGGGTGCATGAAGATCGAGACGGCATTGGGCGACATCCCCGGCATGGAGGATGTGCGCTTCGGCGGCCATGGCGGGCGGCTCGGCATCGCCTATCACGCGCATGGCCCGGACTGGTGCGAGCTGACGCTCCCCTATCATCCGGACATCATCGGCGACGAGGACAGCGGCGTGATCGCGTCCGGCCCGATCTTCGCGCTGATGGATATCGCCACCAGCCTGGCGACGATGCGCAAGCTGGGGCGGTTCGTGGCGCACGCCACGCTCGACCTGCGGGTCGATTATCTGCGGCCTGCGAAGCCCGGTCACACCGTCATCGGCCATGGCGAATGCTATGCGATCAAGCGATCGATCAGCTTCGTGCGCGGCCAGGCGCATGACGGTGACCCGAACGATCCCGTCGCGCATGTCTCGGGTACCTTCATGTTCCTGGGAGAGGGCGCATGAAGTTGCCACCCTATGCCGATCTGCTCGGCGCGACGCTGGAATGGGAAGATGGCCTCCCCGTCCTCGCCATGCCGTTCGGGCCCGCAGTGATCGGGCGCCCCGGCTTTGTCCAGGGTGGCGCGATCACCGGCCTCATCGAAATGGCGGCGCTGGCCGCGCTGCGCCACCAGATGGCGGGCGAGGATGGCGCGGACGGCAACCGGCGCGTGAAGCCGATCAACGTCACGATCGATTTCATGCGCGGCGGGCGAGAGCGGCTGACCTATGCCGCTGGCACGGTCACCCGGCTGGGCAATCGTATCGCCAATGTGGAGGCGATCGCCTGGCAGGAAAGCCGGACCAAGCCGATCGCCTCGGCACGGATGAACTACCTTATCGCGCGGGGGTGAGCCGCAGCATCCGGCCCTGCGACCCCTGCGCGCCATCCTCCAGCACGTAGATTGCGCCGTCCGGGCCCTGCTCCACTTCTCGGATGCGGGCACCCATGTCCCATTGATCGCCCTTGCGCGCATTGGTGCCATCCAAATCGACGCGCACCAGCGCCTTGGATGACAGCCCGCCGATGAACGCGTCGCCCTTCCACTGCGGGAACAGGTTGCCCGAATAGATCATCAGGCCGCCGGGCGAGATCACCGGGGTCCACGACACCTTGGGCGCCTCGAAGCCGTCGCCGGGCGCGTGATCGGGGATCGGGCGCCCGTCATAATGGTCGCCGTTAGACACTTTCGGATAGCCATAATTGCGGCCCGGCAGGACGAGGTTCAGCTCGTCGCCGCCCTTCGGCCCCATCTCCTGCTCCCACAGATTGCCCTGCGCGTCGAAGGCGATGCCGAGCAGGTTGCGATGGCCATAGCTCCACACCGCGGGGTGGAAGCCCTTTGCCGCCAGCGGGTTGCCCGCCGCCGGCTTCCCGTCGGGGGTGAGGCGAAGCACCTTGCCAAGCGTCGCCTTGGGATCCTGTGCGGGATCGAACTTCTGCCGCTCGCCATTGGTGAAGAACAGATACTGGCCGTCGGGCGAGAAGGCGATGCGACCGGAATAATGGCCATTGCCCTCGACGAACGGCGTCGCGCGGAAGATCTCCTGGATCTGGCTCAGCTTGGCCGCGCCAGGGTTCGCTTCATCGAGCACGCCGCGCGCCAGCACCACGCCCTTGCCGCCCGCACCCGTCGTCGACCAGCTGAGGTACACACGCTTCGACTGCGCGAAATCGGGCGCCAGCACGACATCCATCAACCCGCCCTGGCCGGCCGAATCGACCGTCAGCGTGGCGATCGTCTGGCGCGCCTTGCCGTCGGCGGAGACCAGCAGAAGCCGCCCGTCCTTTTCCGTCACCAGCATCCGGCCGTCGGGCAGGAACGTCATCGCCCAGGGCGCATCGAAATCGGCGACGACCGTCTCGACAAACGGCTTGCCGGCGGTGGCCGCGGTGGAATCGTTCGCCGCATTGCCGGCCTGCGGCTCTGCGGAACAGGCGGTGGCGGCCAGCAGGGCCGCGACGAACAGGCTGCGCGAGATCACGATAACTCCTCAAACGGGCAAATCAGGATCAATACCGTCGCAGTGTCGATGCGGTTCCGCAACAGATCACCCGAGGCGAAAGGGCGACGATCCGCGCTTCGGCTGGCGCGACGCTTTTGCTAGAGCCGCACCCGATCCTGTCAGAGAAAGCTTGTCCCCTCGCAATGCCCGGAATGAAGCACGAACGCCTGTATCTCGCGCCGGTCGCTGGCGTCGACGAGGCCGGGCGCGGGCCACTCGCAGGGCCCGTGGTGGCGGCGGCCGTGATCCTGCCGGAGCGCGGCGTGCCGCGCGGCATCGACGATTCGAAGAAACTCTCCGCCACCGAGCGCGCGCGGCTGTGCGGCCGGCTGCTGGATTGCGCGATCGTCGGCGTCGGCATCGTCGAGGCGGAGGAGATCGACACGCTCAACATCTATTGGGCGACGATGAAGGCGATGACCGTGGCGGTCGATCAACTCGCCGCCACGCTCGGCTGCGCGCCGGGTCACGTGCTGGTCGACGGCAACCGCCTGCCGCGCTGGGGCTATGCCGCCACCCCCATCGTGGGGGGCGACGCGCTCAGCCGCTCAATCGCCGCGGCCTCGATCGTCGCCAAGCACACGCGCGACACGATCATGATTCGGCATCACGAATCATATCCGCATTACAATTGGGCCTCTAACAAGGGGTATGGCTGCGCCACCCACCGCCGCGCATTGGTGGAACACGGCCCCTCGCCGCTCCATCGCCGCAGCTTCGCGCCGGTGGCGCAAACGGTTCTTCCGCTCTGAGTCTTTTGCGCCACACCCCATTGCTTGAGTCCTGCCGCCGCGGTTGACTCAACATCTGGGTTCGGGCGCGGAATGTTCCGCCATGTTAACGGCTTTGCAGCTTTTATCGTTAACCAATCATCGCTTGACGGCGAGTCCACCGCGCGGCGACGGTCGCGTGCGAAAAGGGGGAACCGCATGAGTGTCATCGAGAAAACGCGCGTGCGTCGCGCCCCGGCGAAGGTGTCGACGAAGGTGGCGGCCGATCCGGCCGCCCTGCCGCTCGACCGGATTCTGATCGGTGACTGCATCGCGCAGATGCGCGCGCTGCCGGCCAAGTCGGTGGACATGATCTTCGCCGACCCGCCGTACAATCTGCAGCTCGGGGGTGAGCTGTTTCGTCCGGACGGCAGCCATGTCGATGCCGTCACCGACGATTGGGACAAGTTCGATACCTTTGCCGCTTATGACGCGTTCACGCGCGCCTGGCTTACGGAGGCGAACCGGATCCTGAAGGACAATGGCACGATCTGGGTGATCGGCAGCTATCACAACATCTTCCGCGTCGGCGTGGCGGTGCAGGATCTGGGCTTCTGGATCCTCAACGACATCGTGTGGCGCAAGAACAACCCGATGCCCAATTTCCGCGGCACCCGGTTCACCAACGCGCACGAGACGCTGATCTGGGCGTCGAAGGGCGAGAAGGCGAAATACACCTTCAACTATCGTTCGATGAAGACGTTGAACGACGAGATCCAGATGCGCTCGGACTGGGAATTCCCGATCTGTGGCGGTCAGGAACGGCTGAAGGGCGCCGACGGGCACAAGGTGCACCCGACGCAAAAGCCCGAGGCGCTGCTCTATCGCGTGCTGCTCGCCTGCACCAAGCCGGGCGACGTGGTGCTCGATCCGTTCTTCGGCACCGGCACGACGGGCGCGGTTGCCAAGCGTCTTGGCCGCCGCTGGATCGGCATCGAGCGCGAGGGCGTGTACATCGATGCGGCGCAGGCGCGTATCGACGCAGCGCTGCCGCTCGACGAATCGGCGCTGCGCACGATGCAGAGCCCCAAGCAGCAGCCCAAGGTCGCGTTCGGCGTGCTGGTGGAAAACAGCTATCTACCCGCCGGCAGCATCGTGGTGGATGCCAAGCGCCGCTTCCGCGCCACCGTATGCGCCGACGGCAGCCTCGCCAGCGACTGCGGCGCCAGCGGCTCGATCCACAAGCTCGGCGCAACGCTCCAGGGCGCACCGACCTGCAACGGCTGGAGCTTCTGGCACTACGAGGTCGAGGGCGCGCTCAAGCCGATCGACGCCCTGCGGCAGACGTACCTGCTCGCCACCCAGGTGTAAGCACCGCTGAGCCTGTCGCCGCGGGGCAGTTGCCCGGCGACGCGACAGGCTCCGCAACGGCCGCCGCGTCAGCCTCGCGCTGGCGGGATGCTTGCCCCCTGTCGATCGCTGCCGCACAAAAGGCGCTCCTTCTGTGAAAGCGGTTCATGCACCTTCGTCCGGTACAATTTGTCGACGCGCCCTTCGCCTATGATGATGGCGCGGTGGCGCGACTTGCCGGCGGCATGCAGTGGTTCGCCGCTTATGAGGTGAAGGAAAGCGGGGCCAAGCGGATCGCCCCGGTCGCGGAGGTCGCCACGCTCGGCGCCCGCGCGGCGATGCTGCACGCCCGCTTCGTTGCGCCGCGCCCCCCGCTCGTCCTTGGCGAACGCACGTTGCGCTTCGACCAGCCGGTGCTGGCCGCCATCCTCAACGTCACGCCCGACAGCTTCTCCGACGGCGGCACGCATCGCGATGATCCCGCTGCCGCGGCATCGGCCGGCATGGACATGGCAAGCGCCGGCGCGGCGCTGATCGACGTCGGCGGCGAATCGACCCGCCCCGGCGCTGCCGCCGTATGGGAGGAGGACGAGGCAGCGCGCGTCGTTCCCGTGATCGAGCGGCTGGCGCGGGCCGGCGCGCTCGTCTCCATCGACACGCGCAAGGCACTTGTCATGGAGCGCGCGCTGGCTGCCGGTGCGGCGATCGTGAACGACGTCTCCGCATTGCTATGGGACAAGCGCGCGGTCGACGTCGTCGCGCGTGCCGGCTGCCCGGTGATCGTGATGCACTCGCCCGACCCGGAAAAGGGCGGCCACGGAACGACCATCTACCGCGATGTCGCGGTGGAGGTGTTCGACTGGCTGGACGCGCGGATCGAGGCGCTCGTCGCGGCCGGGGTCGACCGGTCGCGCATCATCGTCGACCCGGGCATCGGCTTCGGCAAGTCGCTGCAGGACAATCTCGCGCTCATCAATGCGCTGGCGATGTTCCACGGGCTGGGCTGCGCCATCATGCTCGGCGCCAGCCGCAAGCGGCTGATCGGGGCATTGTCGAACGAGGCGCCGGTCGGGGAGCGGCTTGGCGGCTCGGTGGCGCTGGCGCTCAAGGGTGCGGAGGCGGGGGTTCAGGTGCTCCGCGTCCATGACGTCGCCGAAACCCTGCAGGCGCTGCGAGTCTGGCGTGGCCTGCGTGACCGGGCGTTTGTCGGATGAGCTGCCGAGGTCCGACGCTCGCCGCATCGGCCGGCATCGGGCGCGCGCGCTGATGTGCGTCGTGGCGCTGGCACATCGCGCGCATCCCGACTGGCGCCTGGTTGTCGCCGCCAATCGCGATGAATTCCACGCGCGCCCCTCCGCCCCGCTCGATCGCTGGACCGATGCCGACGACGTGCTCGCAGGGCGGGATCTGCTCTCCGGCGGCAGCTGGATCGGGGTGTCGGAGGCGGGGCGGTTCGCAGTGGTGACCAATGTCGCCGGCCACCCCCGCGGCGGCGGCGCGCCATCGCGCGGCGCGCTGGTTGCGGACTATCTGCGCTGCGGGGCGTTGCCTGACGATGACGGGCTGGACGCCTATGGCGGGTTCAGCCTGATCACGATCGGACCCGTTGCCGATTATCGGACCAATCAGCCGCGCCCGCTCCGCCACATTCTCTCATCCGGGGTGCACGGCATCTCCAACGGGCCGCTCGATCCGCCGTCGTTGCGCACCCGCGCGGTGACGATGGCGCTCGACACATGGCTTAGCGCACCGCAGCCCATCGACCACCTGCTCGACCTGCTGGTGGACGAGACGCCGGCCCCTGAGGGAGAGCGGCCGGTTTTCATCCGCGATGCCGTCTATGGCACCCGTTGCAGCACCGTGATCGCGATCGACCACGCCGGCGACGGGATCATCGTCGAGCAGCGTTTTCATCCCGATGGAACGGCTGACGGCGTGACCCGCCTCGCCTTCCGCTGGCCGACCGACTGACGCCGCCGTCACCGGTACAGCCCTGCGCGAATACCGCAGGATTGTCGCGAGCCCGCGAATCAGGGATAGTCGCGCCGCGAACAGGATGGAGTGGACGCCATGTCGATTGCGGCGGCCGTCATGCCAAACCATTGGTCGATCATCACGATCGCTGCTGCCGGGCGCACCGATCCGGCGTGGAACACGCGGATGCGCTGGCCGGTGAAGGGTGATGATCACGTCGTCCTTCACGACGGTGAACGCCGCAGCCTGTGGGCGGCGCAGCTCGATGCGGCGGTGATGCGCGCCGATCGCACCGTGCTGCTGGTCGCCGAGGGACTCGGCTGCCATGCGGCGTCCTGGTGGGCGCGCCTCTCCCCGGCGAGCTATGTCTCACGGATCGCCGGCGCCTTGCTGTTCGATCCGCCCGCCGAAGGCGCCGAAGAATCCCAGCCCTTCGCCTCGCCCGCCATCGCGCTTCCGTTCCCGTCGCTCGTCCTGTCCGGCGCGGATGCGGCGGCCACGATACCCGCGGTGAACGGCTGGGGCAGCCGGCTGCTGCGCGGCGACCGCCAGCGGCACGGCGACCTACGGCCGTGGCGCAGCGCGCAGCGCCTGATCCAGCGCGCCACCGCGCGGGTCGTCGATCGCGACGTGGAACGCGCCATCGCGGTCCATCCGATCTTCCATCGGGACCGTTGAGGGCAGCACTGCGCACACTCGCTGTTGCCCTGCCGCGCCACGCTCGCTAACCGCCGCCAATGGCGCACGTTGGCATCATCATGGGCTCCACCTCTGACTGGGAGACAATGCGGCACGCGGCCGACATTCTCGCCGTGCTGGAGATCCCCCACGAAACCCGCGTTGTCTCGGCCCATCGTACCCCGCAGCGTCTCTATGATTACGCCACCGGGGCTGCCGATCGCGGGCTGAAGGTGCTGATCGCGGGTGCTGGCGGGGCGGCGCACCTGCCCGGCATGGCCGCGGCGATGACGCATTTGCCGGTGCTTGGCGTGCCGGTGGAATCGCACGCGCTGAAGGGCATGGATAGCCTCCTGTCGATCGTCCAGATGCCCGGTGGCATCCCTGTGGGGACGCTGGCGATCGGCAAGGCCGGCGCGATCAACGCCGCGCTTCTCGCCGCCGCCATCCTCGCCCTCGCTGACCCGGCACTGGAAGAGCGGCTGAAGGCATGGCGATCGACCCAGACCGACAATGTCGCGGAGCTGCCCCAATGACACCGCTGCCTCCAGGCTCGACCATCGGGATCCTCGGCGGCGGACAATTGGGGCGCATGATCGCCGCAGCCGCGGCGCAGCTGGGCTATCGCACCCATGTGCTGGCCCCTGACCGCGAAAGCGTCGCGGCGCAGACGGCATCGTCGCTGACCCGCGCCGACTATCACAACCGCATCGTCCTCGCGGACTTTGCCGCCCAATGCGATGTGGTCACCTACGAATTCGAGAATATCGCCGCCGAGCCCGTCGAATGGCTGGCCGATCACGTGCCGGTCCACCCCTCCTCCGCCAGCCTGCGCGTGGCGCAGGATCGCGCTGCGGAGAAAAGCTTTGTCGAGAAGCTCGGTGGTCGCCCGGCGCGCTGGGCCGCGGTCGACAATCGCGCGGCGCTGGAAACCGCCATCGAGGAGATCGGAGTCCCCGCGATCCTCAAGACGACGCGCATGGGCTATGACGGCAAGGGCCAGGCACGGATCATGGATCGCGCCGATGCCGACGCCGCGTGGGAGGCGGTTGGTGGTCCGGCCGTGCTCGAAGCCTTTGTTCCGTTTACCCATGAATTCTCGATCATCCTGGTGCGCGGCCATGACGGATCGATGGTGAGCTATCCGCCGGCATGGAATCAGCATGTCGACGGCATCCTGTCGCGCTCGACCGTTCCCGCACCGGCGGAGATCGCCGCACTGTGGACGGAGGCCGCGGCGCTCACCGGGCGCGTTGCCGATGCGCTGGGGCATGTCGGGGTCCTGACGTGCGAGTTCTTCGCGACGCCCGATGGCCCTGTGTTCAACGAAATGGCGCCGCGCGTGCACAATTCCGGCCACTGGACGATCGAGGGCGCGGAGACATCGCAGTTCGAGAACCACGTTCGCGCGATCCTCGGACTGCCGCTGGGCAGTGTCGCACTCACCGGCCGTGAAGCGGTGATGCAAAACCTGATCGGCGCCGACGTGGATTGCTGGGCGGATGTGCTGGCAGAGCCCGGCGCCCACCTGCATCTCTATGGCAAGCGCGAGGTTCGCCCGGGCCGCAAAATGGGCCACATCACCCGCGTCGCCCGGGACCTGGACTGACACCCTGCTTGGCTGCTCCCTGAGCGGCTGAACCCGGGCCAACGCTGCTCCGGCGGCCTCCACACCCGGCGCCGCCTTATGCGCCATGCGAGCTGCCTGAACCAAGCCGCGTCGTCGTGGCCAGCCTCAGCGCCCTGCCGTATGGCGTCGCGCTTTCCGCACCTTGCAAGCAGATGAGCTCTGCGCCTCGTTGCGCTGGTGGGTGGAATGGCGGACGCACCGCCCGCAGGAACTGTAAAGCTGCGCTGAGCCGCGACCGCACAACGGCATCCAGGATCATGCGGACCCCGCCGCAGCGGAAAGAACGCTGCTGCGCCTTCACCAAGCGGTGCCGCACAGAAAAAGAGGGGCCGGCAATGCCGACCCCTCCCTCTTTTTTCGTCTGACGACGAAGGTCTTACATGCCCGCGCCGGGGCCGTAGGTAACCTCCACGCGACGGTTCTGAACCTCGCGGACGCCGTCTGCGGTCGGCACGCGCGGGTTGCTCTCACCGAACGCCTCGGTGGTGATGACGCCACCCGGGATCGACTTCGACTCGAGGTACGACTTCACCGAGTCTGCGCGACGCTGCGACAGACCGACGTTGTACTGTGCCGAACCCGAACGGTCAGTGTAACCGGCGACCATCACCTGGGCGTTGCCGCAGGTCTGGTACTGGGTCACGGCGTTGTCGAGGATCGACGCTGCCTCAGGCGTGATGTCCGACTTGTCCCACTCGAAGAAGACAATGAACGGACCCGGCGAGCACACCACTTCCGGCGGCGGCGGCGGCGGCGGGGGAGGCGGCGGCGGCGGCGGCGGCGGCGGCGGCGGCGGCGGTGCAACCGGCTCGCCGAAGTTGTAGGTCAGGCCACCCAGGATGCTGTGCGACCGGAAACGACCGTCAAAGCCACGGTTCGCCACGTCGACCAGCTTCACGTTGCTGGCGTTGAAGAAGCGATACTTCAGCGTTGCATCGAGGTTGTCGGTCAGCGGTGCGCGAACGCCCGCGATGCCCTGCCATGCGAACACGGTGTCGGAGTCATCGAGGAAGCTGCCACGCTGGTTCAGCGCGATACGCGACTTGACGCGCGCCACGCCGACACCGCCGCCGATGAAGCCCTGAATGCTGTCGTCGTCGCCGAAATCGAGCAGGCCATTGACCATGAAGCTCAGCGCCGAGGTACGGCCGCCAGCATAGTCATAGGTGCCCGGAGCCGCGATACCCGGCCCAGCCGCGCCGAGAACGGGCGTACCGACGGTCGACGAATAGCCGTCAACCACAGCCGACTTGTAGGCGACTTCGGCTTCCAGGCGGAAGCTGCCAAAGTCGTAACCGGTCACGCCACCGACGTCATAGCCGTACTTGCTATCGACGGTGCCGGTGCCGCTGGTGGCGGCGGTGATGTCGTACTCGATGTCCTCGACGATCATCCCACCGAACTCGGCGCCTACGTACCACGCGTTATCGCGGGCAAGTGCAGGCGAGGCGAGTGCGGTAGAAGCGAATGCCAGAACTACGGCAAGCTTCCGCATAATATTCCCCTTTCCATGGTGTCACTACGGACAGCGCTAACTCAGTAAAGAAGGGATAGTTTCCACGCAAGACGACAAAAAGAAGCGACTGTTGCGGGTTTGCCACACCCTCAGGGGGCGATCAAACCGTGCGCCCGAAGCGCCTCCAGAACAAGGGAAAGCGTGGCCCGGGCGGCGGAATCGACGTTAGTTCCGTTGGTTGCGTCGGCGATGGCGGGCTGTTGCGTCGTGAGCACGCGGGTTCCGCCGACGAAAACACCGGTTGTGTGCACTGCCCCGGCCACCCATTCACCGTTTCCAAAGCGCGCGATCACCCCGCCCTCGCGGCACGCCACCGCCATGCCGTCGCGCGGGCCAACGAAGCGCCAGCCGCCCGCCGTCCATCCCGCCAGCGCCAGCGCCTGTCCCGCCCAGTCGCCGACAGGTTCCGCCCCGACGATCCAGCATTGCCCGTCCACCGCCGCGCTCGGCGGCACATCGACCCCAATCGCCTCGACGCAGGCGTGAAGGGCAAGATCGATCAGCGCCAGCGCTTCATTGTGGTCGAGTTCCTTCTGCGCCTGTCCGGCATGCAGCAGCGGCAGCGCCCAGCGCGCCGTGGTGTTCACCATCATTCATCATCTCCCAGGGTCAGCGTTGCGGGCGAGGATGCGCCGAGGCTGCCGATCTGCCGCACCGCGGCCCGCAGCGGCGCGCCGTTCAGCGCGCTCAGCGGCACCGTCACGTACGGAACCGCCGTCACGACAATGTGGCTGGCGATCGCAGTGGTGACGGTAACCTCATAGGCCTCGCGCTCTTCGCCAAGCGGCACGTCGACATGGTCGCACCACCACCAATCGACGCGGCTGCGGCGGCGCCAGCGCAGGGCGAGCGCCCCCTCGCGGATGTCCGCCGACAGATGCACCGGCGCCAGCGGAAGGCTCGCAGCGCCGGTCAGCCGCACCGCGGCCTCCACACCTTGCTCATCCCCGACCCCCCGCGCCATGACGCGCACGGTTCCACCGGCGCCCGTGAGAGGAAGGATCCGCAGCATCGCTTCCCGCTCCAGGATCACGAAGCGATCCCCGGGTGCCAGCAAGGCCGGCGTCGTCCCGAACCGTCCGCGCCACAGATCGGAGAGCCGCCAGCGACACGCACCGACCTGCTCGACGCTTCCGAATTGCAGCAACTCGTCACCGACCAGCGCCAGGTTCCCGCCGCGATCCAGCCCTGCCGCGTCCATACTCGTCAGCATCATGCCGTCATGCGCCAACGATACCTCGATCACGGTGCGGCGATCGACCAGCGTGGCGGGCGCGGCCGATGCTGCGGCCACGATCGTGCCGATGGTTCCGGCGGCCGGCGTTGCCCCCGCCGCCGTCCAGCTCGCGCCATCGTCGATGCTGTGATGGATCATCGCGCGTCGCCAATGCGGCGTGCTGCCCGCCGCGACGACGGCGATCGTCGGACCGGCGCCCTCCCCCATCATGGCGGGCAGTTCCGCGACGTGCACGATCGTCTGCCCCGCCGGCACATCCACCTGGCGAAGCACCCGCCCGGACGCGGCCGGCAGCGCAACCACCGGCGGCGGCAAGGCCACCAGCTCGATCGTCACGGCAAATCGCTCGATCTCCACCGATCGCACGCGCCACGCCCCCGCCTCGCCGGACAGCGACACCACGCTTCCCGGCAACACGTCGACCGTCGCGATGTCCGTGACGATCCGCCGCGTGGCGCGCGCGCTGGAGGTGCGCGCCAGCATCGTCTCTGCCACCGCCCGCGCGCGCTCCGCCGGCAGCGCCGCAGCAAGGTCAATCGACATCGCCGCCCCAAGCGCGCCAGGACGAACCGCGCGCTGCACCCCCGCCTGCCAATCACGCGCCGGATCATAATGGCTGACCGTCATGGCGTGCGGCGCGCGTGCAGGCGGCGCGATCCGCCGCTGCCCCGCTCCCCCCGCCAGCATCCGCGCCGGCGCGGGGTCACCGCGCATCGCCACCCGGTCACCGATCGGAACAAACCAGGCGCCCGCCACTTCCGCCAGCGTCTCGATCACCGACCGGACACTGTCACCGTAAGCGGAAAAGCCATCGATCGGCAGCATCGCCGCCTCGTCGCCCGGCACGCTCGCGATCACCGCGGGCGCCAGTGCCTGCGCGATCGTAGCGGCGGGTACCGGCGCATCATCGGCAATCACCTCGAACGTCAGCGACGGGATGCGATTGCCGAACGCCTCCAGCGGCAAATCCTCGAATACGGCATAAGCGATGCCGCGATGGGCCGGCGCATTTTCGCCACCCTCGGCGCTCGCGATCAGCGGGTCGGCCGCCTGATCCTCGCTGCCCAGGTGCAGGCGGAATTGCACCGGCACTTTCCAGTCCCCCGCCGCTCCGCGCAACAGGTTGCCATCAGCCCAGATCCGCCCTACGCCGCGGATCGCTCGCGCCGACAATGCCACGGCAACGCTCGCCGAATAGGCGTAGCGCGTCATCGCCGGCTGTCCCTTGCTCCCGCCCTGCCGCTCGCGCCGCTCCACCAGGTCGGTCGCCCAGATCACGTGGCCCGCGACGCGCATCCGCCCGAACAGGCGCGGGATCGGTTGGCCATAGCGCGACGTCTGCACCGCCAGATCGTTGAGGCGCGGCCCATGTCGCCCCTTGGGCCGGAACAGCACATTGCGGTCCACCGCCTGGCCCAGCATGCCGCCCAGCGCCGCCCCGATCGGCCCTCCGGCAAGCCCGCCGACAGTCGTCAGCACCAAAGTCGCCATCAACCTTCCCCCAATTGCCACGCCGCCTCGATCGGCCAGGGTGGCACGCCCGGTCGCGCCACCACCCGGCCCAGCCCGACATCGGCATGGATGATCCCCTCCCGCGTGCGCACCGCCAGATGCAGGTGCATCGCGGCCACCCGGCACAACAGGATGTCGCCGTCTTGCCCGCCCCCCGCCGGCGCGAGGCCCTGCCAGCAATCGGCGTAGCCCTGCGCATTGCCGCAACGGATCGCATAGCCCTGCGGCGTCGGGCCAATATGCCCCGCGCCCCGCAGCGCTGCGGCCACCACGCCGACACAGTCCAGCCCGATCGCCGGATCACGACCATGCAGCCGAAAGGGCACGCCGATCAGCGCCCGCGCCGCCGCCGCGACGCGCTCTCCCCGCGTCATGCGCCGGGATAGCGCGTCAACAGGTCCATGCCGGGCAGGTACGGCTCCCCGCGAAAGTTCACGACATTGCCGAACCGCGCCACGCACGTCGCAACCGTCTTGTCGCACCCCTCGCGCAGCAGCACCAACAGGCCCGGCGCCGCCCCGCCCGCCGCTTCGGCGGACAATGTCACCCTTTCGCCGTCCGATCGCAGGATCGCCTGCTCCAGCCCGCACGCGGCGCCGCCCAACCAGCGCAACGTGCCCCCGCCATAAGCATCGGCCACCGGCTCGCGCTGATCGAGCATCACGCTCGCCCCCTCGACCGCGCGCACCCGCGCGAACCGCCGCCGCCCGGCCATCGCCACCCGGCATCGGTTATCGCCCAGGCTGGCGCGGCACGTCGCGCTCGTCTCCTCCGCCACCGCGCGGTCGAGCGCGGCGGCCGGCCCGTGAAGCTCGACCCGAAACGCGCCCCCGCCGGCCGCATCGACCTCCAATTCTACCGCGCCGATCGTTCCGCTGTTCAGCACCAGCGGCGCCCCGCCGCGCGCCCAGTCGACGATCGCCACCGTGATCCGCGCTGCGTCCCAGCGGCCGGCGATCAGGTCATCCGCCGCGATCGCCGCGCTGCTCAGCGCGCCCTCCGTCTCGCTGGTCGCGGCATCAAGCCCATCGCTGCGCCGGATCGCCGCCGGGATCATGCCGGGTGCCGCGTGATAGCGCCGCCCCTCTATGACGAGGTCGCGGTCGTGATCGGTCAGCCCGATCGTCACGCCGTCGCGCCGCTCCAGCGTCCACAGCATGGCAAGGGTGGTCAGCCGATCGCTCATGCCTCATGCACCTCGATCAGCGGCACGGCCGGCGCCGCCCCCGCCAGGAACGTTGCGCGCGTCACGCTCAGCCGGTCGTCGGCAAAGCGCACCGGCACGTCGAAGGCGAAGCTCGCCCGCACCGTGACCCCCGCCGCGGGCGCCGTGTCCAGCATCACCACGCCGCCGGGCTCGACCGTGAACCCCTGCGTCTCCACCCCGTCAAGCATCACCCGCACCGATCCCGGCACCGGCCGCGTGATACGCCGCGCAGGAGCATCGCCCGTCTCGCCGTACCGCTTCACCAGCGCAAAGCCGCGCGTCACCCCATCGCCCGTGCCGATCACCACCTCGGACGCCGCGAAATCGAACGGATCGCGCAACCGGAATCCCCGCGCCGGCCCGACCCGCGCGCGGAAGAAATCGAGCAGCGCCGCGATATCCGCCTCGCTGCGCACCCCCGGCCCCACGTCATAGCGAGTGCGCGCCCCCGCCCAGCTCGCATTGCGGCTTTCCCGGCCGCCCGCGCTCGTCACCACCGCCGTCGAAAACTCCGGCATCACCTCCGCCTCCGCGCCCAGCGCCAGCGGAAACAGCACATCGTCAAAGTCCTGCACCCCGTCCTCCCCGAGTTGCGCGCCCGGCGCATCCCAATGAACGAAGCCGTCGCGCATCACCTGCGGCAGCGCCCAGACATGCACGCCGCGCACGCCCCGCCCGCGCGCCGCTGCGGCCGCCGCCTCGATCGGGGCCCATTGCGCCTTGTCCTCAGGCCGCAGCACGAAGCCGGCCAGATAATCCTGCCGCGCCGCGGGATAGCCGAGCCGCGCGCTCGCCAGCGCCACCCCCTCGCGGGTCGAGGCGACATCGCCCGCCGTTACCCAGTCATAATCCTCCAGCTGAAGCACATCGAACGCCGGGCTCGCCCAGCCGATCGGCAGGTTCATCCGCTTCGCCTCTGGCGCCGCGCGGTCCAGCACGGTCGGCAGATAGGCCAGCAGATGCGTCTCGCACCCGGGATGCGCCGCCGCCACGGCCGCGCACAGCGCCGCGGTGGAGCCGGCCAGCACCGCCCCCGCCTGGTCCAGCGTCAGGCATTGCGCTGCCGTCAGCGGCGCCGCCACGCTGGGGATCGCCACCGGCGCGAACAGCGCCACCGCGGCTTCATCATACAGGCACGGCCGCCCGTCCGCCCGCACCCACCACCATGGCTCCCCCACCTGGAACCGCGGCGCCAGCCCCGCCTCCACCCCGATCGCCACAAAGGCGCAGGCGATCCGCTGGAGATACGCCATCGCCCCCGCATGGGCGGGTGACAGCAGGGTCGACGGCGGCTGCCACCCGGTCAGCGCCGGCGCGCCATCGGCGTCACGTTGCTTCCAGTCCGCCGGGCAATGCGCATCGAACAATTCGTATGACAGCGACCAGATCACGTCCTGGCCAAGCGCCGCCGCCGCTTGCGCAAAGGATCGGTGCCACGCCGCGCACGGCGCATTCACCCCGCCGGTCACCATCATGTCGGCGTCGAGCCGAAAATAATGGCTCATCCCGACATAATGGATGATCGCACCGCGATAGCCGAGGTGGAGCACGTTACGCAGCAGCCGCGCCGGCGTCAGGTGATAGCTGTCGTCGTAACCGCTCGCGATTCGCAGCCCATGCTCGGGCAGCACCGCGTCGCCGATGCCGATCACCGATCCCGCGCCCTCGCAACGGATCGCGCTCAATTCCGCCCAGCCCTCCGCCGGCGCGTCCAGCATCGCGTCGCTCGCGTCATAGCCGGGCGCGACGAACGAGATGAACAGCCGGTCGACATCCCCGGCCCATACCGGATCGGCATCAGTCGGCAGGTCAAACCCGCCGGTCAGGCCGGCGAAATCGATCGCGATGACCGCATCCTCCGGCGTCCCCACGGCATAGTTCCACAGCCGCACATACCAGGCCCGCGCCACGCCCGCCGCATCGCGCCCCTCGATCGTCAGCACCGGGCCGTGGATCGCGTCCAGCGGCCGTACCCCGCCCGATCGCCAGCGGAACGACAATCGGCATGCGCGAAAATCGCGCTCGGTATCATAGGCCAGCAGCGGGTGATCATGGCGATCCTCCGCCTCCCAGATCAGCCCCGCCAGATCGTCACGCCGGTAAAAGGCGCAATCCACCCGCAGCGCATCGGGCGCGGTCGTCGTCACCGCCGCCATCATTGGCCGGGGGAAGTTGATCGTCCAGAATGTCGGATCGAACCGCGTGATCACGTCGGCGGCATGATGCGGCCGCCGCTCGGCCACCAGGCAATGCGCCATATCAGTCCTCCAGATCCGCCAGCGCGGCCTTCACCGCGCGCGCCACCTGCCGGCTCGATCGTGCCAGCGCCGCCGGCGCCGCCTCAGGCGCGGCGTTGATCGCGATGCTCACCCGCACGTCGCGCCCGCCCCCGCCTGCCCGCCCCGGCGTCGGCAGCACCGATCCCGCCGCGGTCGGCACGAACAGCTCCGGCCCCCGCTCGCCGACCCAGAAGGGCCGCCCGGGCGACACCGGCCCGCCCGTCGCCCGCCCCGGCGCGCCCAGCGCGGCAAGCAGCACGCTAGCCAGCGCCCCGCCCGGCGCACTCCCGCTCCCGCCCGTCACGCTGCCGAACACGCTGCCGATCCCGGCGCGCAGCGCATTGGCCGCAATCTCGCCCATCGCCGACAAGGCGACGGTCTTCAGGTCCTCGAACCCCAGCTTGCCCGTCCGCACCGCGCGCGCCAGCGTCGTCTCGATCGCCCGCCCGGCGCGATCCGCACCTGCGGCCAGCGGGCCTTCCAGCGCGGCGCGCATCTCCGCCACGTCGCGCGCAAAGCCACCGGCGTCGGCGCGCACGCCGACGACCATCCGATCCCAATCCTCATCCATCCGGAAATGCCCTCTTCAGCGCGGCGATCATCGCCGCATCGGGGGGCCCCGCCCCGTCAGCCCGGCCCGACCCGTCAGCCCCGCCCAGCACCCGCACCAGCGCGGCGAGCTCGGCCGGCGTCGCGCTCCAGAACGCGTGCGGGCTCCAGCCGAACAGCACGCCCGACAGCCCCGCCAGCCGCACCGCCGCCTCGGCAAAGCTGTCCCCCGGCCGGGGCGCGGCCGTGGCCGATCTCATCGCCCCGCCAGTATCTGCCCGATCAACACCTTCAGCGGCGCCATCGCCGCGGTCAGCCCCTGCGCCGCCACCGCCTCGCCCAGCATGTCGCGCGTCAGCGCCGCCGGCCGATCGCGAAGGCAATGCCAGAACAGCCCGACGATCTCGCCCAGCGCCAGCCGCCCCTCGGCTGCCCGCTCGACCAATGCGAACAGCGGCCCCAGCTCCGCCTCCGCCGCGACCAGCGCGGCAAAGCTCGGCCGAAGCACCAGCGCCTCGCCCGCCACGCGCAGGCTCGCCTCGCCGCGCTGCGAGTTCGCCCCGCTCATGCCGCCACCACCGGGCCGGAGCTTTCCAGGTTCACCGTGTAGCTGCGCTCACCGTTGAAATCGCCGGCATAGTCCAGCCGAGTCACCAGGAAGCGGCCGGTCAGCGTCTCGCCGCTTTCGAAACTCAGCCGGTAATCGTCGATCGTGCCGGCCAGCGCATTGGTCTTCACCCGTGTTTCCGCCGCCGATCCGGTGAACACCCCCGCCGCCGACACGCTGACGCTGCGCACGCCCGCGCCCGACAACAGGTCGCGCCACCCGCCCGACCCCTTGTTGGTCACCACCACCGCCTCGCCGTTGATGCTCAGCTGCGTGGTGCGCATCCCGGCCACCGTCGCAAATGCCGGCGTCGCCGCGCCATCGCCCACCTTCAGCAGGAAGGCCGAACCTTTCTCCACCGCCATCTTATATCTCCCGATAGATCTTGACCGCGAACTCGCCCGTCGCGGCCCAGCGGTCGCCCCCGCCACTTTTCACGATGCGCGTTCGCACCAGCCGCAGCGCCACCACGCGCCACCCGCCATCGATCGCCCCCGACAGCGCCGCGACCGCCGCCTCCGCCTGCGCCGCCAGCGTGCGCAGCCGCACCGGCCGCTCGCCCGCATCGTGCAGCATGATCCGCACCCGCCCCTCGCGGCCGTCGATCCCCGCCCCGCCCCAGCGCGCCAGCACGGCGTCCTCGACCACCGCATGGGGCAGCGCCGCGCGCACCGGCGGCGCATCGAACGTTGTCACGACAGTGCCGACCGCGGCGACCAGCGCCGCCTGCAACGCCGTCGCCGGATCGCTCCCGCCGCCACTCATGGATGCGCCTCCGCCATCAGCCGCATTCGCCGATACGGCCGCCACAGCGCCGCCACCGCTGCCGGCGGCGCGCGCCCGGCGTCGCGATCGTTGAACAGATGCGCGATCAGCATCGCGACGCCTTGCGCGATGGGTGGCGGCAGCGCGTCCCAGTCCACTGCCAGCCCCGCGGTATAGCTCACCGCCACGCGCCCCGCCGCGCCCGGCGCGATCACCCGCACCCAGCCACGCGCCGCGCCATCCACGTCCACCGCATAGGCGTCCGGCGGCAGCACGAACGGCGCCCCCTCCGCCGGCAGTCCCATGACGCCGCCGATCGCGCGGACCGGCGCCGCCGCCAGCAATTGCCACCCGCCGCCGCGCGCCGCCGGCAGCACATCCTCCACCGTTCGCGTCACCAGCAACGTGCCGGTGAACGCCTCCGCCAGCGTGATCGCGGTGGCGGCCAGCCGCTCCAGCAGCGCCTGTTCCGCCTCTCCCTCCAGCCGCAGAAAGCCGCGCGCCTCCTCCACCGCCGCGGCGATCGCGGCGGGCGACACCCCCGAAACCGTCATCATCCTCTCCCCCTCTGCAACGAACCGCCCCTCCTGCGCGAACGGGAGGGGCGGGAAAGGATCACGACGCGGCGAACTTCATCACCTTGATCGCCTCGCTGTTCGACACGCAGCCACCGACGCGCTTGGTGGCGTAGAAGCTGACGAACGGCTTCTTGGTGTAGGGATCACGCAGGATCGCGGTCTCGCTGCGCTCGGCGATCAGGTATCCCGCCTTGAAGTTGCCGAACGCGATCGACAGCGTGTTCGCCGCCATGTCGGGCATGTCCTCCGCCTCGACCACCGGATAGCCGAGCAGCGTCGCCGGCTGCCCCGCCGCCAGGCTCGGCTGCCACACGAACGCGCCATCGCTGGTCTTGAACTTGCGGATGCGCGCCAGCGTCGCCGCGTTCATCACGAACACCGCCCCCTGCCGGTACGGCGCGCGCAGCGACTGGACCAGGTCGATCAGCCGCTCCTGCGGGTTGCTGCCGAAATCGCCCGCCGCGCCCGACAGGATATGCTGTAGCGTGCCGAACGGCCGCGTGGCATCGCCGGTCGCCGCCGTCGCCTGCTGCAGGAAGCCCTTGGGCCGGTTGATGCCGTTGCCATTGACGAACGCCGCGCCTTCCGCCTTGGCGAATTCCGCCGCGATCTCGCCGGCCAGCCATTCCTCGACGTCGAAATGCGCGTCGTCCAGCATCGCCTGCGTCGCCGACGGATTGGCGAACAGCTCGCCCATCGGCGGCGCGATCTCCACCATCGTCGGCGTCGCCGTCTCGCCCCGCTCGCCCGTCTCGGCCGCCCAGCCCGACGGCGTGCCACCCGTCGTCACCAGCTTGCGATAGCCGGCGCTGCCGACCGACACGACATTGGCGATGCTCCGGATCGGCGACGCGGCTTTCAGCGTCGCATCGATCACCGCGTCGAGCTCCTTCGGCACGGCATAGCCGCCGGTGTCGCCGGTCACCCCCGAAAACGCCTTCATCTCCAGCACCGCGCCGCTGCGCACGAACGCCCCGAACGCCGCATCGCGGCCCGCACCCAGAATTGCCGACGCGCCATCCAGCACCGGCCGTGCCACCATCATCTCACCCATGTTCTTCTCCCACGCGAAAACCCTCCCCGGCCGCGCTTGGCCGGGAAGCTGCACCCACCACGGGCGCGCACCTTCAGATCTCGATGATCGTCTCCACCCGCGCCGCCGCCTGCATCGGCACGGCGACCAGGCTCACTTCGGCAAGGCGTGCGCGCAGCACCTCGCGCCACGCCCCCTGCCGCGCCGCCAGTGCGCGATAGCCCACCGACAGCCCGCGCAGCGCCCCGCTACGCACCATCCGCGCCACATCAGGATCAACAACGCACGCCTCGATCCACAACCCGCGCGCGTCCTCCCCGATCGCCCAGATCTCCCCCACCGGCGCGCCGCCATGCTGCATCAGCAGCGGCACCGGCACCGCATCGGCAAAGACGCCGCTGCGAAACACATCGCCCGCCCGGTCGACCCGGTCGAACAAGGCCGCATAGCCCTGAATCCGCAGGCTCATCGCACCCACTCCCCGAACCCCAGCTTCACCGCCAGCAAGGCGAGCAGCAGCGCCGCCGCCCAGCCGGCGAACGCCTTCCACGCGCTGCGCTTGGCATCGCGCCACGCGGTCAGCAGCTCGCGCAGCTCCGCGAGGTCGCGCGACGCCGCATCATCGGCCAGCCCCAGCCGGGTCATCGCCCGCGTCGCGCCCAGCTCGCCCGCCTCCTCGGCGATCGCGCGCAACGTCGCCATGTCCGCCCCGCCGGCGCTCCCCTGCGCCAGCAACTGCGCCAGAACAGAACCAGTCCCAGAAGACCCTGTCATTGCGCCCACCCCACCATCTGCCGCTTTTCGTCGGCGGAAATGAAATCGGCCGCGGACACCATCGCCCACAGCCGCTCGCGATCCTCGACCAATGCCGGCACGCGATCGGGATCGATCTCGATCCGCGCCTCGGCAAACCAGTCGCGCAAGCCAGCCGCCAGCGCCCCGAACACCGCATCCGCCAGCGGCAGCACGGTCAGCCGCCACAATGCGCGATTGGCCTCGCGATAATTGGCGTAGGTCGCGTCGCCGGGCAGCCCGAGCAGCATCGGCGGCACCCCAAACGCCAGCGCGATCTCCCGCGCCGCCGCCGATTTCAGCCCGACGAAATCCATGTCGGCTGGCGACAGGCTCAGCGCCTGCCACTTGAGCCCCCCTTCCAGCAGCATCGGCCGCCCGGCATTGCCCGCGCCGGCAAAGCCCGCCTCCATTTCCTCGCGCAGCCGCTGGAACTGGTCGGCCGACAGCGCCGATCCGTCCCCGGGATCATAGACCAGCGCCCCCGAAGGCCGCGCCGCATTGTCGAGCAGCGCCTTGTTCCAGCGGCCAGCGGCATTGTGCACCGCGATCGCCCCCGATGCCGCGCCAAGGCACCCCAGCCCGTAATGATCGTCGAGCGGGTGGAACCCGCGCACATGGATCACCGCATCGGGCGCGATCTCGCTCACCCGCCCGCCCACGGTGTAGCGATAGCCCGCCGCCCAGCCGCCGGCGTCCAGCACCACGCCAACCCGCTCGGGCCGCAGCGGATACAGCTCCGCCACCGCTCCCGCCTCGTCGCGCAGCACCTGGACGAAGGCATTGCCGTGCAGCAGCACCTGCGCCGCCACCACTTCCGCCAGCCGCCCGCCCCCGCCGCGCGCCGTCACCAGCGCCAGCAGCGCGGGATCGCTCGCGTCCAGCGGCGCCGATCCCACCGCCTCCGCCACCAGCCGCACGGCGCGCTGCGCCACCGCATTGCCGAGATACCCCGCGCGCACCTGCGCCTCATACCCCATGGGCCACTCCCCGTGTGCGAAGCTTTGCCCCCCGTGCGACCCCGCCCCCCGCGACAAGGCCGGACGCGATTCCTCGCGCCCGGCCCTCATGCCGAACCATCTCATGCTCATCTCTCCCGAATGTCGAAGCCGACGGCGCGCTACAGCGCGCCCGCAACAGCTCCAGGCGCGCGCTACAGCGCGCGCACCGCCGCCGCCCCGCGCCGCCCCAGCATCAGCTCATTGAGCGCCCAGACCAGGGCATCCGCGCGGTCCGGCGATCGCCCCGGCCCCTCATAGCCGCCGCCGACCACCATCCCGCACAGCTCGTCCTCCAGCATCGGGAACACGCCCGCATGGCGCACGCGCCCCGCTTCATACAGCGCCGCCACCGGCTCGGCCCGCGCCACCTTCCCGCGGCTGGCATGGACCAGCCTGACCGGCAGGCCGGTGTCGGCGGCATGAAGCACCGATCGCACCATCTCGCCGCCCTGGTTGGCCTCCGCCACCACCCGGTCGGCGCCATGCCGCGCGGCGCAACCCGCCACCGCGCGCGCCCAGCCCTCGGGCGTCGCGCCGGTCACGCTCGCATCCTCGATCACATGGCCGCCTCCCTCGGCGTCCAGCCCGGCGGCGACGATCCCGCAGGCGTCGCCACCGACCCCCGCCGGCGGATCGACCCCAACCACCACGCGCACCAGCACCGGCGCCGCCACGATCCGGCATGCCTCGATCATCGCGCGCGTCCATAGCGCGCCCGCGACCGTCTCGATCATCTCGCCGTCCAGCTCCTGCCGGCCCAGCGCGGTGCTGCCATAGCTTTCGATCATCGTCTCGACGAACGCCGCCGGCAGATGAACATTGTCGCCCGTCCGCCCGGTCGTCTGGTGCAGCCCCGGCAGCGCCATCACGCGCCGCATCAGCGCGGTCGATCGCGGCGTGGTCGTCACCATCACCTGCGGCTGCTTTCCCAGCCGCATCGTCATCATCAGATTGTCCCACGCCGCCTCGCCGCGCCGCCATTTGGCCAGTTCGTCGCACCAGGCGGCATGATGTTCCGGCCCGCGCAGCCCCTCGGGCGAATCCGCCGAATAGACGGTGGCGATCGCCCCGCCGGGCCAGCGCACCTCGCCCTTGCTCGCCGCCCAGGCCGGCCGCATGTCGAGCCGCGCGGTGGCAAGCACCCCGCTCGGCCCCTCCACCATTACCCGCCGCGCCTCGTCCGCCGTCGCGCCGACCAAGGCGATCCGCGCCTCGGGCACCCGCCTCGCGACGCCGTTGACCCATTCCGCCCCGGCGCGCGTCTTGCCGAACCCGCGCCCCGCACGGATCAGCCACACGCGCCACGCCTCCTCCGACCAATATTGTCCCCCATGCGCGAACGTGTGCCAGCGGCCCGCCAGCTCCACCTTCATCGGCATCGACAGTTCTGCGATCACCCGGTCGCGCTCGTCCGGCGGCAGCAGCGCCAGCCTCATCAACAGATGCCCGTTCATGACGCCGCCCCCCGCCTGGCCAGCCCGTCGAGCGCGCGCTTCAGCGCCGCGTCGCTCTCCGCCTCGGTCGGCATGCGAACCGGCAGCACCTGCCCCCTGCGCCCGCCATCGGCGGCGCGATGCCGCTGCAACATGCCGACCGCCAGTTGCAGGTCGGCATTGCTGATGCTCGCGCCCGCCGCGCCAGCCGCCACCGCGTCGACCTTGCCGATCGCATAGACCAGCAGCGCATTTTCCAGCCGGTCGTATCCGATCGCCAGCGCCTCATCCCAGGCCGCGGCAAAGGCGGCATCCACGCTGCGCCAGCGATGCACCGTCGCCAAAGTCCGTCCCGCCGACGCGGCCGCCGCCGCCACATTGCAGGTCTCCGCCAGCACCTTGGCAAAGCGCAGCTGCCGCAGCCGGGTGGTATGGCCGGCGATCCGCTCGACCCCACGCCTCTCGTCCTGCGGCCACGCGCTCGCGTCCGCCGCCGCGCCAGCCTCATCCCCGGGCGCTGGCGACAACGTCGCGACGTCAGTCACGACGCCCTCGCCGCCGCCCTGCGACACGGCGCCCGGCGCTTCGCTGCGGCTGCGCGCTTTCCCTCCCCGCCCCACGCCGGTCGCGGCACCCGGCTTGCGCGCCGTGATTTGCGCGGCCTCACCCGCCGTGGCGCCTCGCACGGCCCGCCGGGGTCGCGCCGGATCGGCAGTCCCGTGCTCCCGCGCGCCGCTGCCGCCGATGCGCACGACCCCCTCCGCTGCGCCCTTGTTCATCGCGCCTCTCCCCCGCTGCCGTGGACGTCCCGCCGCTCGGACAGGCCCCCAAACGCCGACGGGCCGGGAGCGACAGGGCCTACCCCTGCGCTCACCGGCCCGTCGCCGCATCGAGCTGGCAGCGCTGCCCAATTGCGCCTGCACTTCCTCGATGTTCCTGTTTTGTACACAAACAGCGTCGCGCTGTCAAGCGCGTTTCGCTTGCCCTTGGCCGCGCCCCCGCGCAGGAACCCTCGCGAACGACTGCGGGGAGGACGAATGAGCAGCTATGACGTGGTGATCGTCGGTGCGGGCCATGGCGGTGCTCAGGCCGCCATCGCGCTGCGCCAGGCGAAGTTCGACGGCACGATCGCGGTGATCGGCGCGGAGCCGGAACTGCCCTATGAACGCCCGCCTTTGTCGAAGGAATATCTCGCCGGCGACAAGGCGTTCGACCGTATCCTGATCCGCCCGGAGGCCTTCTGGCAGGAACGCGGCGTCGACATGCTGCTGGGCCGCGAAGTCACCGCCGTCGATCCCGCCGCGCATCGTGTCACCACCGCTGACGGCGCGACGATCGGCTATCGCCATCTCATCTGGGCCACCGGCGGCAGCCCGCGCCGTCTCGCCTGCGCCGGCAATGATCTCGCCGGCGTCCACACCGTGCGCACCCGCGCCGATGCCGATCGCATGATGGCGGAGCTTCCCGGCGTGACGGACGCGGTCGTCATCGGCGGCGGCTATATCGGGCTGGAGGCCGCGGCCGTCCTCGCGAAGTTCGGCAAGAAGGTCGTTCTGCTCGAGGCGCTCGACCGGGTCCTTGCCCGAGTCGCCGGCCCGGACCTGTCGCGCTTCTACGAGGCGGAGCATCGCGCGCACGGCGTCGACGTTCGGCTCGGCGTCGCGGTCGACTGCATCGTCGGGGAGGACGGCCGCGCCACCGGCGTTCGCCTCGCCGACGGCAGCGTGATCCCCGCGCAGCTCGTCATCGTCGGCATCGGCATCATCCCCGCGGTCGAACCGTTGCTGGCCGCCGGCGCGGTCGGCGGCAATGGCGTCGCGGTCGACGCGCAATGCCGCACCAGCCTGCCCGACATCTTCGCGATCGGCGATTGCGCGCTCCACGCCAACGGCTTCGCCGACGATGCCGACATCCGGCTCGAATCGGTGCAGAACGCCAATGACCAGGCCAATGTCGTCGCCAGGACGATCGCCGGTCAGGACGCGGCCTATCACGCGGTGCCGTGGTTCTGGTCCAACCAATATGATCTGAAGCTTCAGACCGTCGGCCTCTCGATCGGCCATGACGCCACTGTCCTGCGCGGCGACCCCGCCACCCGCAGCTTCTCGATCATCTACCTCAAGGCCGGCCGAGTCATCGCGCTCGACTGCGTCAATTCGGTCAAGGATTACGTCCAGGGCCGAAAGCTCATCGAAACCCGCGCCGCGCCCGATCCCGACCGGCTGGCGGATGCGGCGACTCCGCTGAAGGAACTCACCGCCTAGCCGCCGCCACCAACGAAAAAGGGGCGCCGGCAAATCTGCCAGCGCCCCCTTTCCTGTGTCGCCCGGGCGACCCGATCAGATGTGGATCGGCTTGCCCTGCACCGCCATCGCGGCTTCCTTGATCGCTTCCGAATGCGTCGGGTGCGCGTGGCAGGTGTAGGCGATGTCCTCGCTGGTCGCGCCAAACTCCATCGCCTGCGCCGCCTGCGCGATCATTGTGCCCGCGACGCTCGCGATGCACCACACGCCCAGCACGCGATCGGTCTTGGCGTCGGCGATCACCTTCACGAACCCGTCCGGCTCATGGTTGGTCTTGGCGCGGCTGTTCGCCATCATCGGGAACTTGCCGACCTTGATCTCGCCCTTCTCCTTGGCGGCTTCCTCGGTCAGCCCGACGCCCGCGATCTCCGGCCAGGTATAGACGACCGACGGGATCACATCATGATTCACGATGCCATGCTGGCCCGCGATGTTCTCCGCAACGGCGATGCCCTCGTCCTCGGCCTTGTGCGCCAGCATCGGCCCCGGAATGACGTCGCCGATCGCCCAGACACCCGAAACCGAGGTGCGGAAATCGTGGTCGGTCTCGATCTGGCCGCGGTTGTTCGGGGTGAGGCCGATCTTCTCCAGCCCCAGGCCGTCGGTGTTCGGCTTGCGGCCGATCGACACCAGCACGCAATCCGCCTCGATCGTCGATGCCTCGCCGCCAGCGGCGGGCTCAACGGTCAGCGTGGCCTTGTCGCCGTTCACGGCAACATTGGTCACCTTGGTGCCCAGCTTGAACTCGATCCCCTGCTTCTTGAAGATCTTGTTGGCTTCCTTGCGCACGTCCCCGTCGAAGCCCGGCAGGATCTGGTCGAGGAACTCGACGCACGTCACCTTCGCACCCAGACGACGCCACACCGAGCCAAGCTCCAGCCCGATCACGCCGCCACCGATCACTACCATGTGCTCCGGCACCTTGGGCAATTCGAGCGCGCCGGTCGAATCGACCACCACCTTCTGGTCGATCGTCACGCCCGGCAGCGGGGTGACCGACGAGCCGGTGGCGATGACGACGTTCTTCGCCGTCACCTTCTGCCCGTCGACGATGACGCTGTGCGCATCCTCGAAGCTGGCGCGGCCCTTCAGCCACGTCACCTTGTTCTTCTTGAAGAGGTATTCGATGCCGCCCGTCAGGCTCTTCACCGACTCGCGGCGCTGGCCATGCATCGCGTCGAGGTCCAGCTCCGGCGTCACCTTCACGCCCATCTTCGCCATCGAGCCATTGGCCGCCGCATCGAAAAATTCGCTCGCGTGCAGCATCGCCTTCGACGGGATGCAGCCGACGTTGAGGCAGGTGCCGCCCAGCGTCTCGCGGCTCTCGGCGCAGGCGGTCTTCAGGCCCAATTGTGCCGCCCGGATCGCTGCGACATAGCCACCCGGACCGGCACCGATCACGAGAACGTCATAGTCGAATTCGTCAGCCATCGGGTGCACTCGCCTCTGGATTAGGGAAACCGGCTGCGACATAGACCCTCGTGACGGGGGTGCAACCCCGCGAGCGACTTAGGAGAGGCCGGATGGACCTGACGTGGAGCCCCGAAGAACGGGCGTTCGAGGCGGAGGTGCGCGATTTTCTCGCCACCGCGCTCACCCCCGATCTGCAACGCGCCGGCCGCCTCTCCACCAGCGTCTATGCCGATCACGAAGCCAGCATGAAATGGCAGCAGATCCTGGTCGAAAAGGGCTGGGCGGCACCGCACTGGGCGCCCGAGCACGGCGGCACCGACTGGACGGTGGCACAACATTACATCTGGAATCGGGAGCGGATCGCCGCCGGCGCACCGGGCCTGTCGCCGATGGGCATTTCGATGGTGGCCTATGTCATCATGAAATACGGCACGCCCGAGCAGCAACGCTTCTTCCTGCCGCGCATCCTGTCCGGGGAAATCTTCTTCTGTCAGGGCTATTCCGAACCCGGCTCGGGTAGCGATCTGGCATCCTTGCAGACCAGCGCCATCGAGAACGGCGACGACCTCATCATCAATGGCCAGAAAGTGTGGACCACCCACGCCAATGAGGCGAACTGGATCTTCGCACTGGTCCGCACCTCGAAGGAAGGCCGCCCGCAGCAGGGCATCACCTTCATCCTCATCGACATGACCACGCCCGGCGTTGAGGTCCGCCCCTTCACCATGGCCTCGGGCGAGCAGATCCAGAACGCGGTCTTCTTCACCGACGTGCGCGTGCCCAAGGCGAACGTGATGGGGGAGATCGACCGCGGCTGGAGCGTCGCGAAATATCTTCTCGAATTCGAACGCGGCGGCAATGCCTACACCCCCGCGCTCAAGGCCCGCGCCGACGCCATCGCCCGCTATGCGGCGGAAACCATCGGCAGCGACGGCGCGCCGCTCCTCGATGACCCGGTTTTCGCCACCAAGCTCGCCCGCGCGCGGATCCGCGCCGACGTGCTGGAGATCATGGAACTCCGCCTGCTCTCGGCCGCGAACGACGATGGCAGCGTCGGCGCCTTGTCGTCGATGATGAAGATCATGGGCACCGAACTCGCCGGCACACTGACCGAACTGACCATGGAGGCGGCGGGCGACCGCGGCCTCGTCTATCAACCCCACGCCACCATGCCCGGCGGCCCGGTCCCCCGCCACACGCCGCCCGCCGACGGCTATGTCTCGGGCGAGGAATGGCACGCGCTCGCACCGCTGCGCTACATGAACGAGCGCGCCGGCCCGATCTACGCCGGCTCCAACGAAATCCAGCGCAACATCATCGCCAAACAGGTGCTGGGGCTCTGACCAAGCTCCCCGCTCCGATTGCACGAAAAAAGGGGCCCCGGCCTGCGCCGGAGCCCCCTTTCGCTAGCTCGGCGCGGGGATCAGAAGTGCCCGATCACGCCCAGCATCGGACGCACCGTCTCGAAATCGCCGGTGGTGGCGATTTCGGCGCGGATGCGGATGCCTTCCTTCTTGACCAGACCGTCCAGGCCGATCGCCGACGGGCCGAACTCGCCGCCGATGCCGTAGGAGATACGGCCATAGTCGCGGCTGTCGTTGCCGTAGCGGTCGAAGTTGACCCAGCGATAGCCGGCCTTAACGTAGATGAGGCCAGTCTCACCAGCGCGCGCGCCGACCCGGCCGTGCACACCATATTCCCAGTCGATGTCGCCGGTGAAGCCCTTGGCCGCATTGCCCTCGACGCCGACGAAGAAGCTGTTGAGCGGCACGTTCACGCCGACCACGCCCTCGACCAGGCCGCCCTTCAGGCGGTTGCCCGGCTGCGACACGGGGATGCCGCCGCCCGGTGCGCTCTCGAAGCCTTCATAGCCGCCCAGCACGCCGACATAGGGATCGATCCCGAACGCGCGCGAACCGTCGCTGGTGGTCTCCTGCGCCGCGGCCACAGACGGAATCACAAAAGCGGCGGCAACGGCCGCCGAAAGCAACTTCTTCATCACAATACCTTATCACGAGGCCGCCGCTTGATGCGCGGTCCACACGTTCAAACCGTCAGGGTTCCCGCAAGTTGCTGCACTTGCGAGACAAAGAAATCGTGTTGCATTGCAGCAACACTACTGTGGCCGAAACGGGACGACCTAGAACAGCCGCCCGCCGTCGGGCACCGCCAGCGTCGGCGCAGCCAGCACCACCTTGCCCGCCGCGTCGGGAAAGCCGAGCGTCAGCACTTCGCTCATCACCGGGCCGATCTGCCGCGGCGGGAAGTTCACCACCGCCATCACCTGCCTGCCGACCAGATCCTCGGCGGCATGGTTCTCGGTGATCTGCGCCGACGATTTCTTGCGCCCGATCACCGCCCCGAAATCAATCACCAGCTTCAGCGCCGGCTTGCGCGCTTCCGGGAACGGCTCGGCCGACACGATCGTGCCGACGCGAATGTCGACCTTCAGGAAATCGTCGAAACTGATCGTCTCGGCCGCCGGGGCGCCGGCATCATGATTGGCGTGCATCAGAAATCCGGGTTCTCGTAATAATCAGGCGGCTCGATCCCGCTCATCCGCTCGGCCAGCAAGGGCCGGAAGCTGCGGCGGCTCTTGAACGCCGAATACCACGCCTTGGCATGGGTATGCCCTGACCAGTCAATCCCGCCAAGATAATCCGCGACCGAGATATGCGCCGCGGCGGCAAGGTCGGCGAGGCTGATCGTCGCGCCCGCCATCCATTTGCGATGGTCGAGCAGGTAATCGATGTAATCGAGATGCCCGATCGCGGATTTCATCGCCTCGCGCAGCCGGGCGGCGTTGGGCGACTGGCGCAGCACCAGCCGCTTCACCATCCGCTCCTCGATCAACGGCTGGCTGACGTCGCGGAAGAATTGCGCGTCGAACCAGGTTGTCAGGCGGCGGATCTCGGCGCGGTTGGCGGCCGATCCGTTGATCATCGCCGCGCGATCGACCGTCTCCTCGAAATATTCGCAGATCGCCATCGAATCGATCAGCACCGTGCCGCGCTCGCCATCCACCATCACCGGCGTCTGCCCGGCGGGGTTCAGGTGCAGGAACTCGTCCCGCCGCGACCACGGCATTTCCCGCACCAGCTCATAGCCGACGTCCTTCTCGCCCAGCAGGATGCGGACCTTTCGGGTGAAGGGACACAAAGGAAATTGATGGAGCTGCCACATGCCCCATCGTTAGGCCGCCAAGCCGGCCAGTGAAAGGCGCTTCGGCGAACTTGCGCCACCGCATGGCGTGTCACGCCGGGGCAGGTTATGCCGTGCCGCAAGCGGACGCAGGATCCGCATCATCAGGAGAGGCCGATGACCTTTGAACAGATCCGCTACACGATCGATGGCCCGATCGCGACGATCATGCTCGCCCGCCCGGAGAAGATGAACGCCTATACCGCGGTAATGGGGGCTGAGTTGGCCGAAGCGGTGCGCAAGGCGGGCACCGAGGAGAAGGTGCGTGTCATCATCCTGACTGGCGAGGGCCGCGGCTTCTGCGCGGGCGCGGACATCTCCGGCGGCGCCGACAGCTTCGGCAGCGGCGGGCCTAATTTCGCCGCCGAGGGCAAGCCGCGGCAGGACGGCGGCGGCTTCGTCGGCGCGCTGTTCGACAGTCCCAAGCCGATCATCGCCGCGATCAACGGCGCTGCGGTCGGGGTCGGCGCCACGCTCACCCTGCCATGCGACATCCGCATCGCCGCCGACACCGCGCGCTTCGGCTTCGTCTTCGCGCGCCGCGGGCTGGTCCCTGAGGCGGGCAGCGCCTGGTTCCTGCCGCAGCTCGTCGGCCTGCCCCAGGCGCTGCGCTGGTGCCTGTCGGGCGCACTGTTCGACGCGGCTGAGGCGCTTCGCGGCGGACTGGTCAGCGAGGTCGTCCCCGCCGACATCCTGCTCGCCCGCGCCCACGAAATCGCGCGCGAGATTGCCGAGAACACCGCTCCCGTCTCGATCGCGCTGACCCGCCAGATGCTGTGGCGCTTCGCTGGCGAGCCATCGCCCGCCGCCGCGCTCAAGGTCGATGGCGGATTCGCCATGACGCTCGGCGCCGGGCCCGACGTGCGCGAGGGCGTCGCCGCCTTCTTGGAAAAGCGCCCCCCCGCCTTCCCCGGGCGGATCGCCACCGACATGCCGCCCGGCTACCCTTGGTGGGGCCGCTGACGGCACTCGCCCCGCCATCGCCGCCCTCACCGTTGCCGGAAGCGGCGCGGACCCATGCCCGAACTGCAATGCCGCGCGCACGATGCTTGCTTGCGCCCCGCCCCCCTGCTGCGCTTCAACCGCGCATCCACCGGAGTAACCCAATGCGCCGTTTCGCTTTTCTCCTTGCCTGTTCCGTCCTCGCCGCCCCCGTCCTCGCCGCCCCAGCCCCCGCGCTTGCGCAGCAGCAGGCGAACGCCGCGCCGGTTGACGGCCCCAGCCGCACCTTCAGTGGCAACGACCTGTTCGGCCTCTCGATCGCGGCCGATCCGCAGATCAGCCCGGACGGCCGCACCATCGTCTATGTCCGCCGCACCGGCGACATCATGACCGACCGGATGCAGTCCTCACTGTGGCTGATCGATGTCGCCAGCGGAAAGCAGACGCCCTTTGCCGCCAGCGGCTCCAGCCCGCGCTGGTCGCCTGACGGCACGCGGATCGCCTATGTCGCCGCCGACGGCGACCGCGCCCAGCTCTTCGTCCGCTGGATCGGCAGCGGCGCCAGCACGCGCGTGACCAGCCTGCCGGGTGATCCGAACAGCCTGTCCTGGTCGCCCGACGGCACGCGTCTCGCGTACATCGCGACCGTCGCTGGCGAACCGACCAAGCTCGGCAAGGCACCCGCCAAGCCGGAGGGGGCGAAATGGGCCGAACCGCTCGAGGTGATCGATCGCATCACCTATCGCAACGACGGCCCCGGCTATCGCAAGCCCGGCTACGACCATGTCTTCGTCGTCTCGGCGGAGGGCGGCGCGGCGCAGCAGCTGACCTTCGGCAAGTTCGATGATGGCGGCCCGCTGTCGTGGAGCGCGGACGGCCGCACCATCCTGTTCTCCGCCATCCGCGGCCCGGATGCCGAGCGTCAGGTGATGAATTCCGAGGTGATCGCGGTGGACGCCCGCACCGGTGCATTGCGCACACTCACCAGCCGCGATGGGCCCGACGGCGCACCGCGCTTCTCCAGCGACGGCAGCCGGATTGCCTGGATCGGCTTCGACGACAAGCGCCGCGCTTATACCAACGCCGAACTGTACGTCGGTGACGCCAATGCAGCGTCGCCGCGCTCGCTCACCGCGTCGCTCGATCGTTCGATCGATGACGCGCAGTGGGCCGGCGACGGCCGCGCGCTCTACGTCAGCTATGACGACAAGGGGCAGCGCAAGCTCGCCCGCATCGGGCTTGACGGACGTTCGACGGTGCTTGCCGACAACCTCGCCGGCGGCGGGCTCGATCGCCCCTATACGGGCGGCGATTTCTCCGTCTCGCGCGGCGGCACCATCGCCTACACCGGCGGCGACGCCTCGGCCCCGGCGGACGTGTGGGTGTCGAGCGGCGGCAAGGCGCGTCGCCTGACCAACCTCAACGCCGTGCTCACCGCCTCCAAGACGCTGGCGCCGGTGCGCAAGATCGCGGTGACCGCGCCCGACGGCCGCCCGATCGACGCCTGGCTCGCCACCCCGCCGGGCTGGCAGCCGGGCACCCGCGTGCCGCTGATCCTCGAAATCCACGGCGGCCCGCATTCCGCCTACGGCCCGAGCTTCGCCACCGACGTCCAGCTCTATGCGTCCGCCGGCTATGCCGTGCTGTGGACCAACCCGCGCGGCTCCACCTCCTACGGCGCCGAGTTCGCGAACCTGATCGACAAGAATTATCCCAGCGAGGACTATGACGACCTGATGGCCGCGGTGGACGCGGCGATCGCGGAGGGCGTGGCCGATCCCAACAATCTGTTCGTGACCGGCGGCTCGGGCGGCGGCGTGCTCACCTCCTGGATCGTCGGCAAGACCGATCGCTTCAAGGCGGCGGCCACGCAAAAGCCCGTGATCAACTGGATTAGCGAGGCGCTGACGATGGACAACACGCTGTTCACGCCGCGCTACTGGTTCTCCAAGCTGCCGTGGGAAGATCCCATGAGCTACTGGAACCGCTCGCCGTTGAGCCTCGTCGGCAACGTGAAGACCCCCACGCTCGTCGTCGTCGGCAGCGAGGATTACCGCACCCCCGTCAGCGAGAGTGAGCAATATTATGCCGCGCTCCAGATCGCCGGCGTCCCGACCGCGCTGGTGAAGGTGCCCGGCGCCAGCCACGGCGGCTTCACCAGCCGCCCGTCGCAATCGGCGGCGAAGGCCAGCGCAATCCTTGCCTGGTTCGATCGCTACCGCAACGCCGCGCCGGCGGCATCCACCCCGGCCAATTGATCATCGGCATGGCGGCGGACCGCGCGTTCGCCGCCATGCCATAATCGTTTGGCGCGACTCCGCGAGCGGGCGTATGATCCTCTGATGGAAAAGCGCCGCCAGATCTCGATCGTCGCCGGCACGTTGTCGCTCGCCGCGCTCGCCATGATCGACCCGCCTAGCGCGGACATCCGCATCCTGACGCATGAGCGCGCCGACACCTCGCCGGCCCGTTTCCAGGCCGGGGTCGACCTCGGCCTCGCCAGCGCCTCGATTCTGGTCACCTGGACGGCGCACCAGCTGACTCGCTGAGCCACCGCCGCGCCGCGGCAATGGCCCTGCTCGTTTGCCTGATCAGGTCGCGCGCTGTTCCAGCGCCTGCGCCGCCTCGGCCATCAGCGACGCGATGATATCCGCAAGCGGCTCTTCCTTGGTCACCATGCCGACCGACTGGCCCGCCATCACGCTGCCATGCTCGACATCGCCGTCGATCACCGCGCGGCGCAGCGCACCGGCCCAATAATGTTCGATCTGAAGCTGCGCCTCGGCCATCGCGACCGCACCTTCGTCCAGCGCCTGCGCCACTTCGCGCTGCTTGGCGGTGAACAGCTCGCCCCCGGCATTCTTCAGCGCGCGCACCGGGATCACCGGCAGCCGCGGGTCGATCTGAACGCTCGCCACCGCATCGCGCGCAGAGGCGCGGATGAACGCCTGCTTGAACTTCGGGTGCGCGATCGATTCGGTCGCGCAGACGAAGCGCGTGCCGAGCTGGACGCCAGCCGCGCCCATGTCGAGATAGCCCGCAATCGCCTCGCCGCGGCCGATGCCGCCGGCGATGAACACCGGCACGTCATTGGCAATCGCCGGCAGGATCTCCTGCGCCAGCACGCTGGTCGACACCGGGCCGATATGCCCGCCCGCTTCCGAACCCTCGATCACCAGCGCATCGACGCCCGAACGGATCAGCTTCTTCGCCAGCGCCAGCGTCGGCGCAAAGCAGATGACCTTGGCGCCCGACGCCTTGATCGCCTCCAGAGATCCCTTCGGCGGTAGCCCGCCCGCGAGCACGACATGGCCGACCTCATGCTTACCGCACACCTCGATCAGCGCCATCAGATCGGGGTGCATGGTGATCAGGTTCACGCCGAACGGCTTATCGGTCAGCGCCTTGGTCGCGGCGATTTCCTTGTCGAGCAGCTCCACCGTCATCGCGCCGCACGCGATCACGCCAAAGCCGCCGGCGTTGGACATGGCGGCGACGAGGTTGCGCTCGCTAACCCAGCTCATCGCACCGGCCATGATGGCCACTTCGCTGCCGAGGAATGCGGCGCCGCGCGCCATGCGGCGGGCGAGACGGGCGGAACCGGAACGGTCGATCGTGGTATCGTTCATCACCGCGCCGCTACACGGGTCGCGCGGCGGAGACAAACATGCGGCAGCACGCCACCGAATTGATTGTTACTGCGCCCGGCCAGGGGCTTCACGAATTCACCCGCGATGTCGTAAACTGGGTCGCCTCGACCGGCATCGAACAGGGTCTGCTCACCCTCTTCATCCGCCACACCTCCGCCTCGCTGCTGATCCAGGAAAATGCCGCCCCCGCCGCGCGCCGCGACATGGAGCGCTACTTTGCGCGCATCGCCCCCGAATCGCGCGATTACGAGCATGACGATGAGGGGCCGGACGACATGCCCGCGCACCTCCGCTCGGCGCTCACCGCCACCAGCCTGTCGATCCCGGTCACGAACGGCCGCCCGGTGCTCGGCACCTGGCAGGGCATCTACCTCTTCGAACATCGCCGCGCGTCGCACCGCCGGCGCGTCGCGCTTCATCTGATCGGCGAGTGACGCGATGCTGGGTACGCTGAAAGTCGCCGCCCGCGATCGCGCCCGGCTGGGCGAAGTCGCCGCCGTCATGTCGCGCTTCGGCGTCGACGTGCTGCTCGCCCGCCTCGGGCTCGGCAGCGCGCAGGACCAGCCCGAGCCATTCGATCTCCCCGATCGCACCCGCCGCGCGCTTGAGGCGCTCGGCCCCACCTGGGTGAAGCTCGGCCAGATCATGGCGACCCGCGCGGATATCCTGCCGCCCGAATGGATCGCCGCCTTCGAACAGCTGCAAAGCTCGGCCCCACGCCTGCCGTTCGAGGACCTGCGCCCTGCGGTGGAAGCCGCGCTCGGCGAGCCGCCCGAAACGGTCTTCGCCCAGTTCGATCCCGAGCCGCTCGCCGCCGCCTCGATGGCGCAGGTCCACCGCGCCACGCTGCATGATGGCACCGCCGTGGTGGTCAAGATCCGACGCCCCGGCATCCGCCCGCGGATGGAGGCGGACTTGCGCCTGCTCGGCGAAGTCGCCCGCGTGATGGAGCGCTCCAATACCGAGGCACGCCGCTTCGGCGCAACCAAGCTCATCCGCCAACTCGGCAGCGCGATCCTGGGCGAACTCGATTTCGCCAATGAGGGCCGCAACGCCGATCTGCTGCGCGACGATTTCGCGCGCGACGCCCGCGTCCTCATCCCGCGAATCCATTGGGAATATACGTCCGATGCGCTGATCGTGATGGATCACGTCCCCGGCGTTCCCCCGCGCAATGGTCAAATGCTGCGCGAAGCCGGGATCGACCCCGCCGTGATCGCGAGTTCCGGCGCGGACATCGTGCTCCAGATGGCGCTCATCAACGGCCGCTTCCACGGCGATCCGCACCCCGGCAACCTCCTGTGCCTGCCGGGCGACCGCATCGGCATGATCGACTTCGGCCTCATCGGCCATGTCAGCCCGCGCCGGCGCGAGGAGTTCATCGCCTTCGTCCAGGCGCTGGTGACCGACGATCCCGCGCTACTCGCCGAAACGCTCGCCCGCTGGGCCGAACTGGAACATCAGGTCCCGCGCTTCATGCCGATCGCGGAGGGGCTGGTGGTCCGCCACGGCCGCCGTCTGGTGCTGGCCGATCTCGTCGCCGACCTGTTCGGCACGCTGCGCGAGGAGAAGCTCGCCTTCCCGCCCGATCTTCTGCTGCTGTTCAAGGCGCTAATCACGCTCGACGGCGTGCTCGGCGCGATCGAGCCGAACTTCGATCTCGCCGCCGCGATGCGCCGCGCCAGCGGGCGGCTGGTGATGGAGCGGCTGTCGCCCGAACGCTGGTCACGCCGCGCCGCCGCCGTCGCACTGGAGGTGGATCGCCTGGGCGACGATCTCCCGCGTCTGATCCGCGCGCTCGTCCGCCGCGCGGAGGCCCCGCCAACGCCTGCCCCGGCGCAGCCGTTCGACAGCCGCATCCTCGCGGCCGCCCTAATCGTCGCCGCGCTCATCATCGCGGCGGCGATCATGCTGACCTAGCGGCGCGGGCGGCGGGGTTCAGGCGGCCTCTTCGGCGTCTAGGCCGTAGGCGGTGTGCAGCACGCGCACCGCCAGCTCGGTCTCGTCCTCATGGATCAGCACGCTGACCTTGATCTCGCTGGTCGAGATCGCCTGGATGTTGATCCCGCGCGCGCCCAGCGTCGAGAACATCGTGCTCGCCACGCCCGCATGGCTGCGCATGCCGACGCCGACGACGCTGATCTTCGCCACACGCGTATCGTGCACCAGCTCCTTGAAGCCGATCGTCTCGCGCGCCTGGTTCAGCGTCTCGATCGATCGCGCGAGATCCGCCGAGGGCACCGTGAACGTCACGTCGGTCGAGCCCGAACCATGGGCGATATTCTGGATGATCATGTCGACGTTGATGTTCGCCGCGGCGAGCGGCTCGAAGATCGCCGAGACCGAGCCCGGCTTGTCCGGAACCGCGGTCAGCGTGATCTTCGCTTCGTTCTTGTCGTGCGCGATGCCGGTGATCAGCTGGCGTTCCACGTCTTCAACCTCCTCTTCGCCCACGATCATCGTGCCGGGCAGTGTATCCGCCATCGGGGCATCGTCGCCGGTGAACGACGAGAGCACCTGGATGCGGACATTCTCCTTCATCGCCAGGCCCACCGACCGCGTCTGCAGCACCTTGGCGCCGACGCTGGCGAGCTCCAGCATTTCCTCATACGTCACCTTGGCGAGCTTGCGCGCGCGCGGCACGATCCTGGGGTCGGTGGTATAGACGCCGTCGACGTCGGTGTAGATGTCGCAGCGATCGGCCTTGATCGCCGCCGCCACCGCCACTGCCGACGTGTCGGAGCCACCGCGCCCCAGCGTCGTCACGCGGCCGTTATGCACGCCCTGGAAACCCGGGATCACCGCCACTTCGCCCGCGCCCATGCTGGCCAGCAGCGCGTCGGCGTCGATCGTCTCGATCCGCGCCTTGGCGAACGCGCCCGAGGTATTCACCGGCAACTGCCAGCCCAGCCACGAACGCGCCGGCACGCCGATCGCCTGCAGCGCGATTGCCAGCAGCCCGCTGGTGATCTGCTCGCCGGCGGAAACGACGACGTCATACTCCTTGGGATCGTAAAGCGCGCTGGCCTCCCGGCAGAAATTGACCAGCCGGTCGGTCTCGCCCGCCATAGCGGAGACAACCACCGCCACCTCGTTGCCGGCCGCCGCCTCGCGTTTCACCCGCGCCGCGACCGAGCGAATCCGCTCGATCCCCGCCATCGAGGTGCCGCCGAATTTCATGACGATGCGGGCCACGGGATACTCTCGGGTGCTTGGGGAAAACAGGCGCGCCTGATAGGAAAGCGTCATGGCCGACGCAACTGTAACAACCGATACCGCACCCTCCCCCGCCGGAAGCGACGGCAGCGGCCACGCCAGCGTGGTGGCGCGCGAGGCGGCGCATTTCGGCGCCATGGCGAGTGAATGGTGGGATCCGCGCGGCTCATCCGCGATGCTTCACCGGCTCAATCCGGTGCGCCTGCGCTACATCCGCGAACAGGCCGACCGGCATTTCGATCTCGATCCCGCCAGCTTCACGCCGCTCGCGGGCAAGACCGTGCTCGATGTCGGCTGCGGCGCCGGCCTGCTTGCCGAACCGCTCAAGCGGCTGGGCGGCGCAGTCACCGCTATCGATGCCGCGGCGGAGAATATCGCGGTCGCGCGCGATCACGCTGCGCAGAGCGGGCTGGTGATCGACTACCGCGCCGGTGGCGTGGAGGCGGTGGCCGGCGAGACGTTCGATCTCGTCACCTGCATGGAGGTGATCGAGCATGTCGCCGATCCGGCGGCCTTCGTCGCAGGGCTGGCGGGCGCGGTCGCGGATGGCGGCCTGCTGATCATGTCGACCCCCAATCGCACGCCCGTGTCGCGCCTCGCGATGATCACGCTGGCCGAGGGCACCGGCCGCATCCCGCGCGGCACGCATGATTGGGACAAGTTCATCACGCCGGAGGAACTGGGCGAGATGCTCGCCGCCGTCGGCTTCACGGTGCGCGACACGCGCGGCATCGCCTTTTCGCCGACCAGCGGCTTCGCCCTCTCCGACTCGCTGACGCTGAACTACCTCGTCACCGCGACCCGCACATAACATCCGCCCCGGTCGTCACCCGGCAGGCACCGGATGACGGCCGTGCGCCCTCAGTTGCGGAAGCTGGGATCGATCCGGTCGAGCTTGCGCAGCAGCGCCGGCCACGCCAGCTTCTCGGCCAGCTTGCCCATGCCCGCCGGCGCGCTCTGCCCGGCGACCTTCTCCTCCACGCCCTGCGGCGGATTGTTGAGGTTCTCGCGCCCGGCGGACAGCATCAGCACCTGCGCCTCGCACGCCCGCTCCAGGAAATAGAGCCGCAGGAAACAGGATGCAACACTGTCGCCCACCGCCAGCGTGCCGTGGTTGCGCAGAATCATCGCATGCTTGTCGCCAATGTCCGCGACCAGCCGCTCGCGCTCGTCGAGGTCGGTCGCGATGCCCTCATAGTCATGATAGGCGACATTGTGCTGCGCGATCATCGCCGTCTGGGTGTGCGGCAGCAGGCCGAATTCCATCGCGCTCACCGCCTGGCCATGCGGCGTATGGAGATGCATCACCGCGGCGGCATCCTCCCGCGCCATGTGGATCGCGGAATGGATCGTAAAGCCCGCCGGGTTCACCGGATGATCGGTATGGCCGACCGGATTGCCCTCGACATCGATCTTCACGAGGCTCGACGCGGTGATCTCCTCGAACATCATGTCATAGGGGTTGATCAGGAAGTGATGCTCCGGCCCCGGAACCCGCGCCGACAGGTGCGTGAAGATCAGGTCATCCCAGCCGTATAGCGCGACGAGGCGGTACGCCGCGGCCAGATCAACCCGCGCCTCCCACTCACCGGGGGCATATTGGTTGGTGTTGTCGACCGGCGCCAGCGTGGCCATGGCAAACTCTCCTTCGTTCGATTTACCCACGACTATAGCCTCACTCCGGCGTCATCACCACCTTCAGCGCCTCGCGCCGGTCGAGGATGGCGTAGGCCTCGGCGCCTTGTGACAGCGGCAGTCGGTGCGAGATGTAGCGTTCGGGCCTGAGCTGCCCCTTCTGCACCATCGGGATCAGCTCCTGCCACCAGTGCGGCACGGAGCAGGTGCCGGTGCGGAACGTCAGCCCGCTGGCGAAGGCGCGCTCCATCGGAAACGGAAAGCGCCGCGTCTGGTTTACGCCAAGGCACGACACGGTGCCCCATTTCCCCACCAGCCGAAGCGACAGGTCGATCGTCGCATCTGCGCCCACCGCCTCGACGACGCTGCTGCACATCCGCCCCTTGCTATCCTCACGGATGAACGGCACCGCCTCGGCCGGATCGACGCCGACCGCGCCCAGCTCCTCGGCGATCGCGCGGCGCTCGGGCACCAGGTCGATCGCATAGACCCGCCCGGCCCCCATTGCGAAACAGCCCTCCACTGCCATAAGTCCGATCGGGCCCAGCCCCACCACCGCGACGCTCGCGCCCGGCTTGATGTCGGCATTGCGCACCGCCATCCAGCTGGTCGGCAGCGCATCGGTCAGCATCAGCGCCTGTTCGTCGGTGATACCTTCCGGAATGCGCCGCGCGTTAACGTCGCCCGCCGGCACCCGCACCGCTTCCGCCTGGCTACCCTGCAGCGCCGCGGATAGCCCGTAGCAGCCGGAGCCATTGTTCTCGCATTCATGCACCCGGCCCATCAGGCACCCGGGACACGCGCCGCAGCCGACCGCGGCCGAAATCATCACCCGGTCGCCGGATTTCAGGGTGCGCACCGCGCGGCCGGTCTCGACCACTTCGCCCACCGCCTCATGCCCGACGCAAAAGCCCGTATCCTCTGAAAAGCCGTGGCCGTGATAGATGTGAAGGTCGCTGCCGCAGATCGCGCAATGCTTCACCCGGACCAGCACATCACGGTCGTCCTGCAACGCTGCGTCCTCTGTCGATCCGTATTGGATGTCGCGCGCGCCGAAATACCGCAAAGCCTTCATGATCCGCTCCCGTGTCGCTTTGCCTACAGGGGAAGCGCAAACGCCAGGCAGGCGTCAACTGTCCTTCGGAAATCCCGGATACCCGCGGCGGAGTTCGCCTCCGATGACAACAAGGAAGTCGGGAAGATGCCGGCCAGACATGCGCCTCTGGACGCGCCCGCCGCGCGTCGCCATCTTTCGCTTGATCGCTCTCTTGTGTTGCCAATCGGCAACACCACATGATGCTCGAAGGAAACAGGGACACCATGAACCTCGAGAAATTTACCGACCGCGCCAAGGGCTTCCTCCAGTCGGCGCAGACAGTTGCGATCCGCATGAGCCACCAGCAGATCGGCCCCGAGCATCTGTTGAAGGCGCTGCTGGAAGACGAACAGGGCATGGCCGCGGGCCTCATCCAGTCCGCCGGTGGCGACGCGCGCCGCGCGGTAACCGAGACCGACGCCGCGCTCGCGAAAATCCCCGCGGTCAGCGGTTCGGGCGCGCAGTCGACGCCCGGCCTCAACAACGATGCCGTGCGCGTGCTCGATTCTGCCGAACAGATCGCGCAGAAATCCGGCGACAGCTATGTCACCGTCGAACGCCTGCTGGTGGCGCTCGCGCTGTCGCTCAACACCCCCGCAGGCAAGGCGCTTCAGGCCGCCGGCGTGCGCGCCGACGCGCTCAACACCGCGATCAACGATCTGCGCGGCGGGCGCACCGCCGACACTGCGACCGCGGAGGATCGCTACGACGCGCTGAAGAAGTTCGCCCGCGACCTGACCGAGGCGGCACGCGACGGCAAGCTCGATCCGGTGATCGGCCGCGACGAGGAAATCCGCCGCACGATCCAGGTCCTCGCCCGCCGTACCAAGAACAATCCCGTGCTGATCGGTGAGCCCGGCGTCGGCAAGACCGCGATCGCCGAGGGGCTGGCGCTACGCATCGCCAACGGCGACGTGCCCGATACGCTCAAGAACAAGACGCTGATGGCGCTGGACATGGGCGCGCTGATCGCGGGCGCGAAATATCGCGGCGAGTTCGAGGAGCGGCTGAAGGGCGTGATCGACGAGGTGAAGGCCGCCGAAGGCGACATCATCCTCTTCATCGACGAGATGCACCAGCTGATCGGCGCCGGAAAATCCGAAGGCGCGATGGACGCGGGCAACCTGCTGAAGCCGGCCCTCGCGCGCGGCGAGCTGCACTGCGTCGGCGCGACCACGCTCGATGAATATCGCAAATATGTCGAGAAGGATCCCGCGCTCCAGCGGCGCTTCCAGCCCGTGTTCGTCGGCGAACCGACCGTGGAGGATACGATCTCGATCCTGCGCGGGCTGAAGGAGAAGTACGAGCTTCACCACGGCGTGCGCATCACCGACGGCGCGCTGGTTTCCGCGGCGACGCTCTCCAACCGCTACATCACCGATCGATTCCTGCCCGACAAGGCGATCGACCTGATGGACGAAGCCGCTTCGCGCATCCGCATGGAGGTGGAGTCGAAGCCCGAGGAGATCGAGACGCTCGACCGCCGCATCCTTCGCCTCAAGATCGAGCGCGAGGGCCTGCGCCGCGAAACCGACGAAGCCTCGCAGGACCGGCTCGAGAAGATCGAGGAGGAACTCGCCAATCTTGAGCAGCAGTCGGCCGAACTGACCCAGCGCTGGCAGTCCGAGAAGGACAAGCTGGCGGGCGAGGCGAAGCTCAAGGAGCAGCTGGACGCCGCGCGGCTCGAACTGGAACAGGCGCAGCGCCAGGGCGATCTCGCCAAGGCGGGCGAGCTTTCCTACGGCCGCATCCCCGCGCTCGAAAAGCAGCTCGCCGAGGCGCAGGGCGCCGCGGCCAATGCGATGCTGCGCGAGGAAGTGACGCCGGAGGATATCGCCGCCGTCGTCGCCCGCTGGACCGGCATCCCGGTCGAGCGGATGATGGAGGGCGAACGCGACAAGCTCCTCAAGATGGAGGAAGTGATCGGCAAGCGCGTGATCGGTCAGGAGGATGCGGTGCGCGCCGTCTCCACCGCCGTCCGCCGCGCCCGCGCCGGGCTACAGGATCCGAACCGCCCCCTGGGCTCGTTCCTGTTCCTCGGCCCGACGGGCGTCGGCAAGACCGAGCTGACCAAGGCGCTCGCCGAATTCCTGTTCGACGATCCCAACGCCATGGTCCGCATCGACATGAGCGAGTTCATGGAGAAGCACGCCGTCGCCCGGCTGATCGGCGCGCCTCCGGGCTATGTCGGCTATGAGGAAGGCGGCGTGCTGACCGAAGCGGTGCGGCGCCGGCCGTACCAGGTCGTGCTGTTCGACGAGGTGGAGAAGGCGCATGGCGACGTGTTCAACGTCCTCCTCCAGGTGCTCGACGATGGCCGCCTCACCGATGGCCAGGGCCGCACGGTCGACTTCTCGAACACGCTGATCATCCTGACGTCGAACCTCGGCAGCCAGTATCTCGCCAATCTCGGCGAGGGCGAGGACGTCGAAACGGTCGAGCCGCAGGTGATGGAGATCGTCCGTGCGCACTTCCGCCCGGAATTCCTCAACCGGCTGGACGAGATCATCCTCTTCCACCGGCTGGGTCAGGCGCACATGGGGCCGATCGTCGACATCCAGGTGGCGCGCGTCGGCAAGCTGCTCGCCGATCGCAAGGTGACGCTCGACCTCACCGATGCCGCGCGCGCGTGGCTCGGACGTGTCGGCTACGATCCGGTCTATGGCGCCCGCCCGCTGAAGCGCGCGGTGCAGCGCTACCTGCAGGATCCGCTCGCCGATCTCATCCTGCGCGGCGAAGTGAAGGACGGCAGCACGATCAGGGTCGACGAAGGCGACGGGAAGCTCGTGCTGTCCGTCGTCTGACCCGCAACCGGGGAGGGCGCGCCCACGCCCTCCCCTTTACCGCTCAATGATCGTGGTCATGCCCATGCCCATGCCCATGCCCATGGTCGTGCGCGCCGGGCGCCGCGTGCAGCGCCTCCAGCACCTCGTCCATCCGCGCCGGGTCGCCGATCGCCAGCACCTGCCCCGTGCTCGCCTGCGTCAGCGGATCACCGTTCCAGTCGCACATCCGCCCGCCCGCGCCCTCGACGATCGGCGCCAGCGCGGCGAAATCGTACAGCGCCAGCCCCGCCTCGCACACGATGTCGAGGTGCCCGCTCGCCAGCAGCCCGTAATTGTAGCAGTCGCCGCCATAGACCGGCCCCTGCCGCGCGTGCCCGCCGGAGACCGCCGCGACCAGCGCCATGAAATACGGCACTTCATCGTCGTTGAAGGCGTGCGGGCTGGTCGTCGCCAGGATCGCGCCCTCCACTTCGCGGCAGGCGCGCGTGCGCACCGGCGCCCCGTTGAACAGCGTCGGCCGCCCCGCCGCGCCGATCCACCGCTCACGCTGGATCGGCTGGTCGATCACCCCCATCATCGGCCAGCCATCCTCGACCAGCGCGATCAGCGTGCCGAAAATCGCCCGACCGACGGTGAAGCTGCGCGTACCGTCGATCGGGTCGAGCACCCAGGTGCGACCGGTCACGCCGTCCTTGATGCCATATTCCTCGCCATGCACCGCGTCGCCCGGCGCTTCGGCATCCAGGATCCGGCGCATCGCCGCCTCCGCCGCCCGATCGGCCAGCGTGACCGGCGAATGGTCGGCTTTCATCTCGGTGCCCAGTTCGCCGCGAAAATAGGGGCGAATCGCCTCCCCCGCGGCATCGGCGAGGCGGTGGGCAAGGGCGAGGTCAGCTTGGCGGATCGGCATGGCGCAGCCCTATCGCGCCCCGCACGGCCGCGCTAGAACCGGCGCACCAACGGGAGATACCCTGTGCGCCACGTCCTTGCCCTTGCAGCCGCTTTTTCCCTTACGCTCGCCGCTCCCGCCGGGGCGAGCCTGGCCGTGGGCGCCAAGGCGCCCGATTTCACCACCCGGGGCGCGATCGCGGGCAAGGTGGTGAACGTCAATCTCGCCCGCCAGCTGAAGAACGGGCCGGTCGTGCTCTACTTCTTCCCCGCGGCCTTCACCGCCGGCTGCAATGCGGAGGCGCGCGCCTTTGCCGAGAATATCGACAAGTTCCGCGCCGCGGGGGCGACGGTGATCGGCATGTCCGCCGATTCGGTCGAGGATCTCACCAAGTTTTCCGCCGCCGAATGCGCGGGTCGCTTCGCAGTGGCCAGTGCGGGACCGCGCGTCGTCAGCGGCTATGATGTGGCGCTCGGCCGGCAGGTGAAGGGCCGCGATGCCACCCGCCGCACCAGCTACGTCATCGATCGCACCGGCCGCATCGCCTTCGTGCATGACGACATGTCCGCCGAGCGTCACGTTGCCCTTACCCTCGACGCCGTTCGCCGGCTCGCAAAGTCGTAACAATCGCAACGCTATCTTAGCGATTTCGCGCTAGCTCAGGACACCGCCCGTGGCGCTGGCTGGCAGCGCCTGGGGAAGAAAGCGGACCAGCACGGTGAAGGTAAGCACGGCCGAGACGGAGGCGTTCAGCCTCTATGAGGCGATTGGCGCCTTTCTCGCCATTCACCGCCTCAGCGCCGACCCGGCATATTATGCGCTGGCGCATGAAATATTGAGCCATCCGGACGGCGCGCTGGCGCGGGCAGTCGCCGTGCGCACCGACGGCGGCGTACGCCTCACGCAGCAGGATATGGCGGAACTTGGCGTGCTCGCCCGAACGCAGCCGCACGACACCCCCGCCCGCCCCGCCGAGGATGCTTTGGTCGCGCAACTCACCATGCAATTGGGCGACTTTTCGGAAACCGTCCGGTCGATCCATGCCGAAACCAGCGACTTTGGCCGCGATCTGATCGCCACCGCCGCCGCGATGCGACAGGCGGACCCCGCATCGACGCGCAACTACATCAGCGAACTCACCGCCGCGATGATCGAACGAGTCCGCCAGGCGGAGGCACGGCTGGCCGCGGCGGAACAGGAAAGCGAGGCGCTCCGCAGCGCCCTCGCCGATGCACGCAGCGACGCGCGGCAGGATCCGCTGACCGAATTGGCCAATCGCCGCGCCTTTGACGAGGCGCTGTCGGCGCTGGCCCCGCACACCCCGGTGATCTTCGCACTGTGCGATATTGACCACTTCAAGCGCGTGAACGATCAGTTCGGCCATGCCGTCGGGGATCGGGTGCTGCGCGCGGTAGGCCAGACGATCGCCGCCGAAAGCGGGTCGGCGCTGGTCGCGCGTTATGGCGGCGAGGAATTTGCGCTGCTCCTCGTCGGCGTCGACATGGACACTGCGACCGGCATCGTCGATCGCGCCCGCAGCGCGGTTGCCGCGCGCCGCTTCCGCTCGCGTGCGACCGATGCCCCGATCGGCGTGGTGACGATTTCCGCAGGGCTCGCCGCCGGCACGGCCGGCGAAACGCGCGAGGTCCTGTGTGCGAGAGCGGACGCCGCGCTCTACCAGGCAAAGGCGGCCGGCCGTAATCAGGTACTCAGCGCCGTTTGATGGTGTGATCCACCGCGCGCGGATGGCGATATTTCCCAACCCTGAACGGCGAACCAGCTAAGTGGTTGATATTGCTTCGGCGGTCAAACTTGGCACGCCCCATGCAAATGCCTTGAGCATCGGCGCCGGATGGTCCGGCCGCCAGATAGCACAAGGGAATTGCACCATGTTCGTCCGCCTCAACCAGCTTCACCAGAATGTCGCCAGCCTCGCCGGCGCCTTCATCTTCGCCGCGCTCATGATCAGCGCCGCCGTTCCCGTCAGCCCGATCGCCTGATCCGGCCACACGCCTCCCTCTGTTCTGGAAAGGATTGTTCGATGGTCCGCTCCGCCTGCCTCGCCCTCGCTGCCTTTGTCAGCATGTCGGGCCTCCTCGCTTATGTCGACGCCGCCGCAAACGCGGTCTGAGCCGGCGCTGCCTCGGCCGGCTCGCCACGCGAATAGGTCCCGATAAGCAGCCCCGCAGCAAGCACATGCCCGGTCATGGCGCGCACCAGCGCCGTTCGACCGGGCGATGCGCCGGGATCGCCCACCCCGGCACCCAGCGCGAACAACTGGAACACATAACGATGCTCGCCATGACCGGTCGGTGGATCGGGTGGCAGCCAGCCTTCGCCCAGGTACGAATGGCGACCCACGTCGCCTTGCTCGGCCAGCCCGTCGCCATCGGCGACGATCGCGCCCTCCTCCAGCCGCCCGGCGTCCGCCGGCAGGCCCCACATGACGGCATGGACCAGCGGCTGCGGCGCCGGTGCGTCCGCATCCTCGACCAACAGCGCCAGCAGCGCCGTTTCTTCCGGCACCGCGCCCCAGATCAGCGGCGGTGAGACACCCTCGCCATCGGCGGTGAATCGCGGCGGCAGACGCGCCTCCTGCGCGAACGCCGGGCTGGACAGGTCAAGCGCGCCGAATGTTCCACCCAGTTCGGGCTGCACGATCGCCAGCTTGTCCGCACCCGCGCGCACATTGCCCAGCGTTCGCCCAAGCCAGGCGGGGATATGTTCCAGCATGTCGCCTCCTTTTCTTGCGCCGATTTCAACGCACGAGGCCGCATCCGCGATGCGTGTTGCGCGTTGGGTGCGGCATGGACGACCCGTTCGATCTCGACCGCTTCGTCACCGCGCAGCACGGCAGCTATGCCGACGCGCTGACGGAATTGCGCCACGGCCGAAAGACCAGCCACTGGATGTGGTATGTCTTTCCGCAGCTCCGCGGGCTGGGTCACAGCCCCACTGCGCAGCATTTCGGAATCGCGTCGCTGGATGAGGCGCGCGCCTATCTTGCGCATCCCCTGCTCGGCCCGCGTCTGCACGCGGCGTGCGCCGCGCTGGCTGCCGCCAGCGGCAGTGCGGTCGACATCCTTGGGCCGGTCGACGCGATGAAGCTTCGGTCCTCGATGACGCTCTTCGCGCGCGCGGCCGATGATCCTGCCCCGTTCCAGGCGATCATCGACCGGTTCTTCGACGGGCCGGGCCCGGCCACGGCCGCGCTGCTGCCCAAGGCACCCTGACGCGCCGCACGCGTCTGGGCTTTGGGGTTCAGCGGGCCTCAGCCGTCGAGGCTCTTCGACGCCTGTTCGAACAGGTCCTTGGACAGCCCGCTGGTCCCGACGATCCGCTCCAGCTCCGCCCGCATCAGCGCCGCGCGCGCGGGGTCGAACCGCCGCCACCGGCCCAGCGGCGGCAGCAGCTTCGCCGCCGTCTGCGGGTTGAGCCGGTCAAGCGCGATCAGCTGGTCGGCAAGGAAGCGATAGCCAGCGCCATCGGCCTGATTGAACGCCCGCTGGTTGACCGCGAACGCTCCGATCAGGCTGCGCGCGCGATTGGGGTTGGCCAGCGTGAAGTCGGGATGCTCGGCCAGTGCGCGCACCGCCGCCAGCGTATCGACCCGCGTCGACAACGCCTGCGTCTGGAACCATTTGTCCAGCACCAGCGGATTACCGGCATAACGGTTGTAGAAGATGTCGAGCGCCGCCTCCCGCAGGTCGCTCTCGCCATTGACCAGCACTGACAGCGCGCCCTGCCGATCGGTCATGTTGTCGGCACGCTCGAACTGGCGGAACGCCAGCGCCGCCGCATCGCTCGCGCCCGACGCCGCGATATAGCCCAGCGCCACGTTGCGAATCCGCCGCGCCGCCTTCGCCGCCGGCGTATATTCATACGGCCGGTCGCTCTCATTGGCGTCGTAGATCTCGCGCCAGCGATCGCCCAGTGCCCGGCCCAGGTCCGCGCGCAGCGCCTCGCGCGCAGCAAAGATCGCATCGGGATCAACCACGCTCAGCTGGTCGCCGATGAAGCTTTCCGACGGCAACAGCACCGCCTCGGCGACGAACGCCCGGTCCAGCGTCGGATCGTCGAGCGTGTCGGCCACCGCGTCGATCACCGCGCGATGATCCGCCACGCCCTCCACCGCACCCGCCACCAGCGTGTCCAGCATCAGCTGCTGCATCGCCTCATAGCGTGCAAAGGGATCGTCATCGTGCCGCGCCAGGAACGCCAGCTCCTCCGCGGTACGATCGCTCTCGATCGTCACTGGCGCGGAAAAGCCGCGGTTGATCGACAGCACGGGCCGCTCGGCGATGCCGTCGAACACGATCGTCTCGCTCGCATCCTCCAACAGCACCAGTTGCTCCGGCCCCAGCGGCCGCCCGGTTTCCGCGCCGAACAGCCGGATCTTGAGCGGCAGGACCATCGGCTCCTTCACCGCCTGTCCCGGCGTCGGCGGCACATGCTGCGCCAGCCGCAGCGTCGCGCGACCGCCATCATGCGACAGGCTGGCGGCCACCCGCGGCGTCCCCGCCTGGCTGTACCACAGGCGGAAGCGCGACAGGTCGACCTCACCGCCTTCCTCCATGCACGCGACGAAATCCTCGCACGTCGCTGCCGTCCCGTCGAAACGGTCGAAATACAGGTCGCACGCCGCCCGGAAGCGTGTCGGCCCCAGGATCGTCGCCATCATGCGGATCAGCTCGGCGCCCTTGTTGTAGATCGTCGAGGTGTAGAAGTTCGAAATCTCGAGGTAGCTTTCGGGCCGCACCGGATGCGCCAGCGGGCCGGCATCCTCCGGGAACTGGCTGGCGCGCAGCCCGCGCACATCCTCGATCCGCTTGACCGCCGCCGATCCCTGGTCCGCGGAGAATCCCTGGTCGCGAAAGACGGTGAAGCCTTCCTTCAGCGACAACTGGAACCAGTCGCGGCAGGTGACTCGGTTGCCCGACCAGTTATGAAAATACTCGTGCGCCACGACGGTCGCGATCGCGTCGTAATCGTAATCGGTCGCGGTGTCGGGATCGGCCAGGATGTAGCGGCTGTTGAAAATGTTCAGCCCCTTGTTCTCCATCGCGCCGAAATTGAAATCATCAACCGCGACGATGTTGAACACGTCGAGGTCATATTCGCGGCCATAGACGCGCTCGTCCCACGCCATCGACAGCTTCAGCGCATGGAGCGCGTGATCCGTCTTCGGCAGGTCTGCCTCGCGCACCCAGATGCCCAGCTCCACCTCACGCCCCGATCGCGTGGTGAAGGTGCCACGGTTGCAGGCGAGGTCCCCGGCGACCAGCGCGAACAGATAGGATGGCTTGGGAAACGGGTCGTGCCATTCGGCCCAATGCGTCCCGTCGCCATTGTCGCCGGCCGCAATCGGATCGCCATTGGCCAGCAGCACCGGGTAGCGCGCCTTGTCCGCGCTCATCCGCACGCGATAGGTCGCCAGCACGTCGGGCCGGTCGGGGAAGAAGGTGATGCGGCGAAATCCCTCCGCCTCGCATTGGGTGCACAGGTTTCCGCCGGAGGAATACAGCCCCATCAGCTGCGTGTTGCGATCGGGCGCGATCTCCACCTCGGTCTCGATCACATGCGCGTCACCGGTCAGCGGGATGACCAGCTGGTCATTCTCCATCCGCCAGTCGTTCACTGCGACACCATCGACCAGCACCGCGATCGGCGTCAGCCCGTCGCCGTCCAGCCGCAGCGGCTCGCCCGTCTCGCCGCCGCGCCGCACGTCGAGCCGCGCGCGCACCCGCGTCGCCGACGGGTCGAGCGCGAAGTCGAGCGACACGTCGGGGACCAACCATGCCGGCGGTCGATAATCCTCGCGGCGGTGAACGGCCGGGGTCGCGGTGGCGGTAAGAGCGTCGAGCATGGGAAGAGATATAGACGGCGCGCGATCCGGTTCCATCGGTAATGCTTGCGGCGCGCTCCCCCAATGCTACGACTTGCGGCATCAAGCCGCCCAATCCTTGTCTTTCATGTCGAGTGAGGTCGAGCCGCGTGTCGCAGGCGCCCGTCGCCGGTGCCACGTCGCCCCGCCCTTCTCGCCGTCCCGGTCGGGGGCGGGCGCCATCACCACGGGATATCCATGCGTCGTTTCGCCATAGCTCTGTGCTTCGCCACCCTGCCCGTCGCTGCCATCGCGCAGCAGGCTGCCCCCGCCGCTCCGGCAACGCCCGCGAAGGCTCAAACCGCCGCGGCCACCACGCCGCTCTCGCCCGAGGCTGCGGCGATCAAGTCGCACGTCATGTTCCTCGCCTCGGACGCGATGCGCGGGCGTGAGGCTGGCAGCCCGGAATATGATATCGCCGCCGAATATGTCGCCTCGCAATTCTTTGCCGCCGGGCTGAAGCCCGGCGCGGCCAAGGGCGGCTATCTGCAGGAAGTGCCGCTGGTCGCCTACAAGGCCGAAGGCGAGGGGAAGCTCGGCATCACGCGCGGCGGCACCACGCTGCCGCTCACCTACGGCACCGATTACGTCCCCTCCGCGAACCCGCGCGCCAAGGAAACCAATCTGTCCGCACCGGTGGTGTTCGTCGGCTATGGCATCGTCGCGCCGCAATATGGCCGCGACGATTATCGCGGCGTCGATGTGAAGGGGAAGATCGTCGCCTTCGTCAGCGGCTCGCCGTCCAAGATGACGGGTGAGGAGCGTGCCTGGCTCGGCTCGCCGACGACCAAGGCACGGCTCGCGGCGGAACGCGGCGCGGTCGGCACGATCACGCTCGTCACCTCGCGCAGCGACAAGCAGCGCCCCTTCGCCAAGATGGTCGAAGGGATCGGCCACACCCGCATGACCTGGGCCAATCCCGACGGCACCGGCCATGTCGAGGAAGGCGGCATCCCGACGCTCGCGACGCTGAGCCTCACCGGCGCGGAAAAGCTGTTCGCCGGCGCGCGCACCAGCTGGGCGAAGGTCGCAAAGGAATCGGACAAGGCCGATGCGCGCTTCACGCCCGAGGAGCTGCCCGCCACGCTCTCCGCCACCACCAAGACCAGCTTCGCCCCCGCACGCTCGTCCAACGTCGTCGGCGTGCTGCCCGGCAGCGATCCGGCGTTGGCGAAGGAAGTCGTCGTCCTCTCGGCACACCTCGACCACGTCGGCGTCAGCGGCAAGGCCGATGACAAGATCCACAATGGCGCGCTCGACAATGCGATCGGCATCGCCAGCCTGATCGAGGAGGCCAAGCGCTTCCAGAAGGAAGGGGCGCCCAAGCGCACCGTCCTGTTCCTCGCCGTCACGGCGGAGGAAAAGGGGCTGATCGGCAGCGACTATTTCGCCAATCACCCGACCGTGCCGGCCTCGTCGATCATCGCCAACGTCAATCTCGACATGCCGATCCTGACCTACAAGTTCGAGGATATGGTCGCGTTCGGCGGCGATCGCTCGACGCTCGGCCCGATCATCAGCCGCGCGGTCGCCGGCGCCGGCGTCAGCCTGTCGCCCGATCCGATGCCGGACGAGGGGATCTTCGTTCGCTCCGACCATTTCCGCTTCGTGCAGAAGGGTGTGCCCTCGGTCTTCCTGTGGCCGGGCCAGAAGGGACCGGGCAAGGCCGCGGTCGAACATTTCATGTCGACCAACTACCACAAGCCCAGCGACGATCTGTCGCAGCCGATCGAGTGGGAACAGGGCGTCCGCTTCGTGGATGTGAACTATCGCATCGCCCGCGACATCGCTGACGCGCCCACGCGCCCGGTGTGGAACAAGGGCGATTATTTCGGCACGTTGTTCAAGGGGCCAATGGCCCCGTAACCGGGGGAACAGGGGATGAGGAAGGTCATCGGGGCAGCGCTGCTGGGGGCAGCGGCGCTGTTACCCGCCATCGCGCAAGGACAGGGGGCAAACCCCGGTTTTGACGTCGACGCGGCAACCCGCGCCTACCTCGATCTTTTGCAGGGGCCGGCACGGGCGAAGTCGGACGCCTATTTCGAGGGTGGCTATTGGCTGATCCTGTGGAACGCGGTGGTCGCCGTGCTGGTCTATGGCGCGCTGCTCGCCAGTGGCTTTTCCGCCCGGATGCGCGATCTCGCCGAACAGCGCGTCAGGCGCACCTGGCTCGTCCCCGGCCTGTACGGCGTGCTGTTCACGCTCGTCAGCTTCCTCCTGTTCCTGCCGTGGACGATCTACACCGGCTTCGTGCGCGAGGCGCAATATGACCTGATGAGCCAGACGTTCGGCGCCTGGCTTATCGACCAGCTCAAGATGCTGGGCGTGTCGCTGGTGGTGAATGCGCTGCTGTTCACCGCGATCTACGCCGTCATTCGCCGCTTTCGCCGCGGGTGGTGGGCGGTCGGCACGGCGGTGATGATCAGCTTCCTCACCATCGGGCTGCTGCTCGGCCCGGTGTTCATCGAGCCGCTGTTCAACCGCTACACCGAAATGCCCGCCGGCCCGCTGCGCGACCGAATCGTCGCGATGGCCGAGGCGCATCACATCCCCGCCGACCATATCTATGTCGCTGATGCCTCACGCCAGACGAAGCGGATTTCCGCCAATGTCGCCGGGCTCGGCCCCACGATCCGCATCGCGCTCAACGACAATCTCCTTAACCGCACCTCACCTGACGAGGTCGCAGCGGTGATGGGGCATGAGATGGGCCATTATGTGCTCGGCCACATTTGGCGACTGCTGCTGTGGTTCGCCCTCGCGGTGCTCGTCATCTTTTTCGCGCTCTCCCGGCTGGCGCCGCGGCTGATCGCGCGCCACCCGCGCTGGGGCGTGCGCGACGTGGCGGACCCTGCCGGCGCGCCGCTGCTGCTCGCGATCACGAGCGTCCTCGTGGCGCTGGCGACGCCGTATATCAGCACGGTCACCCGCCTGAGCGAGAGCGAGGCGGACCGCTTCGGCCTCGATGCCGCCCGCGCGCCTGACGGCTTTGCCACCGCGGCGATCCGCCTGTCAGAATATCGCAAGCTTGAGCCCGGGCCGATCGAGGAATTCCTGTTCTTCGATCATCCTTCGGGCGCGACGCGCGTTCGCATGTCGATGCAGTGGAAGAAGGATAATTTGCCCGGCGCCACGATGGTCACGCCAACGCTCGCGAGATGAGCCGGCTGTTCATCTTCGGCCTCGGCTATGCGGCGAGCGCGATCGGCGATGCCGCGAGCGGCCCGGTGCTGGCGACGACGCGCGACGGCCGCGCCGGCACGATCCGCTTCGATGATGGAGATGCGGTGCGCGCCGGGCTCGCCGCCTCAACGCATGTGCTGTCCTCCGTGCCACCGGATGGCGCGGACGATCCGGTGCTGGTGCGATATTGCGCGCTGCTGGAGGGCAAGTGGCTGGGCTACCTCTCCTCCACCGGCGTCTATGGCGATGCGGGCGGCGCCTGGGTGGACGAAAGCGCGCCGATCACCGGCCGGCGCGGGCCCCGCAACGCGGCCGATGCGGCATGGCTGGCGCTCGGCGCGCGCGTCTTCCGCCTCCCCGGCATCTACGGCCCGGGCCGCTCCGCGCTCGACCGGGTGGCGGCCGGCAAGGCGCACCGCACCGCCATCCCCGGCCAGGTGTTCAGCCGCGTCCATGTCGATGACATCGCGCGCGGCGTCGTCGCCGGCTTCACCGCGCCGCCGGGCGCCTACAATCTCGCCGACGACCATCCGTCCAGCCAGGATGCGGTGATCGAATTCGCCGCCGACCTGCTCGGCCTGCCGCCGCCCCCCCGTGGTGCCGCTCGACAGCCTCTCACCGATGGCCCGCGCTTTCTATGGCGAGAACCGCCGCGTCGCGAACGGGAAGGCAAAGCGGGTGCTCGGCTGGACGCCGCTCTATCCGGACTATCGGTTGGGCCTTCGGGCGGTCAGCGCGATGACCAGGCCGAAAGCGGCCAATGCTGCGCCACAAGCGGCCAATGTTGACCAGCGGTAACCCTCGAACAATGTGGAAAGGGCCATGGCGATCACGGGCACGATGACGCTGGAATAGGCCGACTTTGCCGGGCCAATGATCCGGATCACCCCGAAATATAGCGGAAACGCCAGCGCCGACGCCGCCAGCCCCAGGTACAGGATGCCGGCTACATACCCCAAGCGCCACTCCATCACCGGCGGCCCCGCCGTGAACCACGCCCAGGCCGCATCGAACACCCCGCCCATCAGCATGGCGATGGCGGTGGTCCGCAGCATCGGATAGCGCCGCGCGGTTTCAGTCCCCTGCATCACATTGGCGCTGGAGGCGGACAGAATAGCGCACAAGGTCAAGGCGATACCGGTCAGCGCGGTCGCCGGCCCATGCGGATCGCTGCGCACCTCATGGACGAACAGCAGCGCCACGCCGCCCATCGCCACCGCCGATCCGACAATCAGCTGCCGCCCCATCCGCTGACCCAGAAATATGCGCCCGAACAAGGAGTTGGGGATCAGCAGCAGCGCGAACACCACCGCGACCAGCCCCGAGGTGATGAACTGTTCCGCACGGTAGACGAAGTTGAAATTGAGCACGAACTGCGCGAGGCCGAGCGCGCCGGCAAAGGCATAGCCACGCGCATCGATCGTCCCCGGCTCCCGCCGGATCACCGCCCAGGCAAGCAGCGCGGCGCCGGCCACCAAAAAGCGGTAGCTCACCGACCAGGACGGCGGCACCACGCCCAATTGGTCGCGAATGACCAGCCACGTCGACCCCCAGATCAGCGTCACGATCCCGAACGGGATCAGGACACGGGCGCGAGTCGATTGCGGTGGCGGGGCGGTGATCATGCCGCCGCGTAGTGCGGATTGGACGGCGGGTGAAGCGGTTAGCCGAGCGCCGCGATGGCATCGGCCAGCGGACGGATATCCTCCACGCGCTGGTTCCACGACACCACCAGCCGCGCCTCGCCCGGCCCCCAATCATAAAAGTCGAACCCCTTGGCCCGCAGCGCCGCGGCTTCCTCGGCCGAGACGCGCAGGAACACCTCGTTCGCCTCCACCGTATGCACCAGCCGATCACCCGCGGCGGCGGCGATCAGCGCCGCGCCTTCGTTGGCATTGCGCGCATTGGCCAGCCAGCGGTCCTCCTCCAGCAGTGCGAGGATCTGCGCCGCCAGATAACGCCCCTTGGAAAACAGCAGGCCAGCGCGCTTGCGGCGATAGCGGCTCGCCTCCACCAGCCCGCGCTTGAAGAATACCAGTGCCTCGGCACCCATCCCGCCATTCTTGACGAAGCCCATGCTGAGCGCGGTCACGCCCGCGCGCCACGTCATGTCGGCGGGTGAGCAGCCGGCGTGAACCAGCGCATTGGCAAAGCGCGCACCATCCATGTGCAGCGCCAGCCCGTGCTCGGCCGCCATCGCGCCGATCGCCGCCACCTCGTCGGCACGGTACACCAGCCCATATTCAGTCGCATTGGTGATCGAGATCGCGTGCGGCTGCACCTGATGCACGTCCTTGCGGATCGTGCCGAGCAACCCGGTGAGCGTCTCGGACGTCAGCTTCGCGCCCTCGCCGCCTGCGAGCAACAGCTTGGCGCCATGGGTGTAGAATTCCGGCGCGCCGCATTCGTCATTCTGGATATGCGCGTCATGGTGGCACAGCACCGCGCCGTGCGGCGGGCAGAGCGCCGCGAGCGCCAGGCAATTGGCCGCGGTGCCCGTCGGTACCCACAAGGTCTCGACCTCGGTCTCGAACAGCGCCGACAGCCGCGCGTCCAGCATCCCGGACCAGCGATCGCCATCATAGGCGGTGTCGAGCACATCGGCCTCGGCCATGGCGGCGAGCACGGCGGGATGGACCGGGGCGGCATTGTCGGAAAAGAAGCGCATGGGGGTGCCTTGCGGCGCTACCGCGCGACGGTCAATCGACACGGATCAAGCGATCGGGCACCGACGCTGTGACCGGATCAGGTTTCGGGATCGTCCTGCTCGCGCGAGGCGATCGTCGCCGTCCCGCGATAGCCGCTGACGCTGGCCGCCACCGCCTGGATCAGCTGCTGGCGCTCGCGCATCGGGCGCGTCGTGTCGCCGATCATCACTGCCACCGCATAACGCCGGCCGTCCGGCGCGGTCAGCAGGCCGACGTCGTTGAAGCCGGCGTTGCGGCGGCCCAGTTCCTGCCCCGTCCCAGTCTTGTGCGCCAGCGTCCATCCCGGCGCGATTCCCGCCTTCAGCCGCGCCCGCCCGGTGCGGCTCGATTCCAGCGTGGAGATCATCAGCCGCGTCGACGTTTCGGACAGCAATTCGCCCCGCGCCAGCCGCGACAGCGCATCGGCAATCGCTAGCGGCGCCGCTCCATCGGGCGGATTGTCGATATAGGCCTGCATCGCCCGCGCGCGCACCGCCGGATCCAGCTTCGCCCGCTGGATCGAGAAATTGTTGCCGATGCTCATCGACTGATCCCACGTCAGCCCGGCGGTCTTCGCCTGGAGCAGCCGCTCACCCGGGCCGAAGCGAATGTCGCCCAGCCGCTTGCGCTCGATAAAGGCGTTCACCGCCCTCGGCCCACCGACCAGCGTCAGCAGCCGGTCATTGGCGGTATTGTCGCTCTGCGTCAGCGCACGGAACAGCAGGTTGCCGACGGTCGTGTTCCACGTCCCGCCCTTCACCAGATAGGCGACCGGCTGGTGGAACAGCGTCAGGTCGCTGGCCGTCACGCTGACCGGATCGTCCAGCTTCAGCCGGCCATTGTCGCGCTGATCGAGCACGGTCATCGCGACCCACAATTTGCTGACGCTCTGCTGCGGCAGCAGTCGACGCCCCCCGGCCTCGATCGTCCAATCCTCGTCGACGGCGCGCACCGCCACGCCGGCAATACCCGGGAACTCGCGCACCAATTGCTGGATCGACGCATCCAGCGCGCGCGGCGCGCGGCTGGCCGGCAGCGGCTTGGGCTTGGGCACCGGGATGGCGACGACATAGGAGGGCGCGGGGGCCGGCGCGACGGCGCGCGCGTTCCGCGAGGGTGGCTCCCCGACACAGCCGGCCAGCGCGAGCAACGCAGCTCCTGCGCCCAACCGTCCGATCATGATCCTCGCCTGCCCCATGCCATGACACGGGAGGCTATCGGAAAAGACGCCATTGAAAACCGTGAGTTACCCGCTTTGCGATGAACGGCGCCTCTGCTGCGATGAACAGGATGCCGTTACGGAACCAGGACCGTGTCGACCGGCGCCTCCAGCGTTTCCGGCCAGTCCAGCGTATAATGCAGGCCGCGGCTTTCGTGTCGGTGCAGTGCCGATCGTACGATCAGCTCCGCCGTCTGAAGCAGGTTGCGCAGCTCGATCAGGTCCGGCGTCACCCGGAAATGGCCGTAATAATCCTCCACCTCCGCGGTCAGCATCTTGATGCGATGCTGCGCGCGCTGCAGCCGCTTGGTCGTGCGCACGATACCGACATAATTCCACATGAAACGGCGGATCTCGGTCCAGTTCTGCTTGATCACCACTTCCTCGTCGGAATCGGTGACCCGGCTTTCGTCCCACGGCCTGATCTTCGGCACCGACGGCAGCATGTCCCAATGCGCTGCGATATGCTGCGCTGCCGCCTCGCCAAACACGAAGCACTCCAGCAGCGAGTTTGACGCCAGCCGGTTCGCGCCGTGCAACCCGCTCTCGGTGCATTCGCCCGCCGCATACAGCCCCGGCAGGTCGGTGCGCCCGTGGCGGTCCACGATGATCCCGCCGCAGGTATAATGTTGTGCGGGCACGACCGGGATCGGCTGCACCGTCATGTCGATGCCCAGGCTCATCAACTTGTCGTAGATGTTCGGAAAATGCCCGCGCACGAAATCCGCCGGCTGGTGGCTGATGTCGAGATGGACATAATCGAGGCCGTAACGCTTGATCTCGGCATCGATCGCGCGCGCGACTACGTCGCGTGGCGCGAGCTCCAGCCGCTCGGGATCATAATCCACCATGAAGCGGTGGCCGTTCAGCGGGTTGATCAGACGCCCGCCCTCCCCGCGCACCGCCTCGGTGATGAGGAAGTTCTTGACGTCGAGGTTGTACAGGCAGGTCGGATGGAACTGCATCATCTCCATGTTGGAGACGCGGCAGCCCGCGCGCCACGCCATGGCGATCCCGTCGCCGGTCGCGCCGCGCGGCGCAGTAGAGAACAGATACGTCCGCCCCGCTCCACCTGTGGCCAGAATCGTCGCACGGGCGGTGTAGAGGTTCACATGCCCGCTCTTGCGATCGACGGCATAGACGCCCCAGACGTTGCCAGCCCCGGAATAGCGCTCCTCATGCCGGCTGGTGGCGAGATCGATCGCCACCTGATCGGGAACCAGCGTGACGTTGGGATGCGCCTCCGCCGCCCGCTGCAGCGCCTCCTGCACGGCCCAGCCGGTCGCGTCGTCGACATGCGCGATGCGCCGATGCGAATGCCCGCCCTCGCGCGTCAGGTGGAGCGCATTCCCGTCCTGCGCGAACGGCACGCCCAGCTTCTGCAGCCGCTCGATCGCCGCCGGCGCATTCTCCACCACGAATTCAACGATCTCGCGGTCATTGAGTCCAGCGCCCGCCACCATCGTATCCTCGACATGGTTCTCGAACGTGTCGCCCGGCTCCAGCACCGCGGCGATCCCACCCTGCGCCCAGGCGGTGGACCCTTCGTTGAGCGCGCCCTTTGCCAGCACGATCACCTTGAATCGATTGGCGAGGTTGAGCGCGGCCGTCAGCCCCGCAGCACCCGATCCGACGATAAGCACGTCCGCGCTCGTCATGCGCGGCTCTGGGGAGGAAGAAGCATCCCGGCTGCATGGCACGAAGCGCCGGCATCTGCCATATCGGGCGATGATGTTCCCGCGCGGCACCTGACCCGGTGAGGTGGCCGTGGGTTGGTTTGCAAGGAAGCTCCATGTCCACCTACTCCGCCCGTCTCGCCGCCCTGCGCGACCAGCTTGCGCGCCAGCAGCTCGACGGCTTCGTCGTGCCGCTGACCGATGAGCATATGAGCGAATATGTCGGCGCCTATGCGCAGCGCCTGTCATGGCTCACGGGTTTCCAGGGGTCGGCCGGCACCGCCGTCGTGCTCCCGGCAGAGGCCGCGATCTTCACCGATGGCCGCTATACGCTGCAGGTGCGCGAACAGGTGTCGGACGACGACTGGCAGTTCGTCGGCGTGCCGGAAACCAGCGTCTCGGGCTGGCTTGCCGATCATGCCCGGCAGGGCGCGCGCATCGGCTATGATCCGTGGCTCCACACCCGCGCCTGGGTCGATGAGGCAAGCCGCGCGCTGGCCGCGATCGACGCGACGCTGGTGCCGGTCGACACCAATCCGGTGGACGCGGTCTGGCCCGATCGCCCCGCGCCGTCCGATGCGCCGCTCACCGTGCAGGACGATGCCCATGCCGGCCGGTCCTCGGCCGAAAAGCGCGCCGCCGTTGCCGACTGGCTGGTGGCGCACGGCGCGGATTCGGTGGTTCTCGCGTCGCTTGAATCGACCGCATGGCTGCTCAACGTGCGCGGCGGCGACGTTTCGCGCACCCCGGTCGCCTTGTCCTACACGATCGTCAACGCCGACGGCACCGCTGACCTTTATGTCGCACCGGAAAAGATGAACGACGCGGTCGCCGCGCATCTCGGCAACGCCGTTCGTGTCCATGACCGGCGCAGCTTCGCCGCCGCGCTGGGCCAGTTCGCCGGCCGGCGCGTCGCGGTTGATCCCGCGCTGTCGGTGGCGGCCATTCCACACGCGATCGAGGCCTGCGGCGGCACCGTCGTGCCGCTGCGCGACCCCACCGTCATCCCACGCGCGACCAAGAATGCGGTCGAGCAGGCCGGCCATCGCGCCGCCAGCATCCGCGACGGCGCCGCCTTGTCACGCTTCCTGCGCTGGATCGCGATCGAGGGGCCGAAGGGGGGCCAGACCGAATTGTCCGCGGCGGCAAAGCTGGAGGAATTCCGCCGCAAAACGGGCGTGCTGAAGGACCTGTCGTTCGACGCCATCTCCGCCACTGGCCCGCACGGCGCGATCCCGCATTATCATGTCACTGAGGAATCGAACCTGCCGATCGAGCCGGGGCAGCTCTATCTGATCGATTCGGGCGGCCAATATGTCGACGGCACCACCGACGTCACTCGCGTCGTCCCGATCGGCCACCCGACGCAGGAGATGCGCGATCGCTTCACTCGCGTGCTGAAGGGGCATATCGCGCTCGCCACGGCCGTCTTCCCGCGCGGCACGACGGGGGCGCAGCTCGACGCGCTCGCCCGCCTTCCCTTGTGGCAGGCGGGGCTGGATTTCGCGCATGGCACCGGCCACGGCGTCGGCAGCTACCTCTCGGTACACGAAGGGCCCGCGCGGATCGCCAAGCCGAGCTATCCCGGCGCCGGCCCGTCGGAGCCGCTGCTGCCCGGCATGATCCTCTCCAACGAGCCGGGCTATTACAAGGCCGGCGAATACGGCATCCGGATCGAGAACCTGCTCCTCGTCCATGAACAGGACGTGCCCGGCGGGGAGTCGACGATGCTCGCCTTCGAAACGCTCACCCTCGCTCCGATCGACCGCGATCTGGTCGATCCGGCCCTATTGACCCCCGGCGAATTGTCATGGCTCAATGACTATCACGCCCGGGTCGCGGCAACGCTCGCCCCCGTGCTGGAGGGGGAGGAACGCGAATGGATCGTCTCAAGGTGTTCGCCCATCATTGTCGGGTAACGCTTCCCTGGGCGGTGGTCGGCGGGGCGGCGCTGACCATCGCCTATCTGACGGGCGACTTCTGCTATGCGGTCGGCCGATTCGTCGCGGACTGATCGTCGCCCTCACCGTCCGCCGCTGTCTCCTTCACTGCCCGCGCCTGCTCCTTGCGCCGGCGCAGGTTCGCCCGCAGCGCCGCGGCCAGCCGCGCGTCCCGTTCTGCCTTGGTTTCCATCGAAACAGGCTATCGCGCGACTTTAGCGCCTTGACAATCGGCCGCCGCTCGTCTCTAGCGCCCCCTCGCCCGCCGATCGCGGGCCGAGTGCTGCCGTAGCTCAGTGGTAGAGCGCATCCTTGGTAAGGCTGAGGTCGTGAGTTCAATCCTCACCGGCAGCACCATTTTCCCCGACCGTCATTGAACGAAACTCCGCCGTGGCGCGGAGCTGCCCGCCCCCGCCCCCGCCCCATTCGCCACGTCCGGGCGCGGCCGTCTGCGCATGTTACTGATTGCCGCGACCTCCGCGCACGCCTCATCTGGCATCCGCGACACGGCGCCTGCCCTGTCCTGGTCGCATTCGCGGGAAAGGAATGCGTGTGGACGACCGGCTGTTCGACCCCGACCGATTCCGCCTCACCGGCCAGGTCGCGCTGGTCACCGGCGCCGGCAACGGCATCGGGCGTGCCATCGCGCGCTTGTTCGCCGGCGCGGGCGCCGCGGTGATGGTCACCGACCTCGCGCGTGACAAGGCGGAGGCCGTCGCCGACGATATTCGCGCCGCTGGCGGAAAGGCGGGCGCCTTCACCTGCAACGTCACCGTGGAGGCGGAGCTGCAGGACGCGGTCGGTACCACGGTCGACACATTCAAGGCGCTGACGATCCTGGTGAACAATGCCGGTGGCGGCGGTCCCAAGCCGTTCGACATGCCCATGGAAGATTTCCGCCGCGCCTTTGAGCTGAACGTCTTCTCCTCGTTCCGGCTGGCGCAGCTCGCTGCCCCGCACATGGCGGCGCATGGCAGCGGCGCGATCCTCAACATCTCCTCGATGGCGGGGGAGAACCGGGACGACCACATGGCGTCCTACGCCGCGTCCAAGGCGGCGGTGAACCACCTCACACGCAACATCGCCTATGACCTCGGGCCGTCGGGCATCCGCGTAAACGCCATCGCGCCCGGCGCGACCAAGACCGATGCGCTCGCCTCCGTCCTGACGCCGGAGATCGAGAAGGCGATGCTGCGCCACACCCCACTGCCACGCCTCGGCACCCCCGATGACATCGCCTATGCGGCGCTCTTCCTCTGCTCGCCCGCCGCATCCTGGATCAGCGGGCAAGTCCTCACCGTGTCGGGCGGCGGCGTCCAGGAACTGAATGGATGATCCCTGCGCGCAGCGGTTCCTGCCCGTGAGCTTTCACCCCGCCTCATCGTCGGGGGACCGCGCCGCAAGGGCGGCCGCCTGAGACGGAAGCGAGGCTCCTATGGAATTCCCGGCGGCAACGCTCTTCGGGTTGCTCTTCATGACCATGGGGCCGATCCGCGCCGTGGCGATATTCGCGACCGTCGGGACGGATGACAAGGCGCCGGGCGTCCGCCGGCTGGCGACGCGCGCCGCGCTGCTCACGGCACTCGCCTTCGTTCTTGCCGTCTATGGCGGCACCGGCACGCTCGCGTCGTGGGAGGTGTCGCTCCCCGTGCTGATCGGCAGCGCCGGCGTCGTGCTGCTGGCCCTCTCGCTCCAGTCGCTGCTCGTGCCGGCGGCACAGAGCCCCACGCTGCTCGATCCGCAGAAGCTGCGCCCGACCACGCTCGTCTTTCCCGGCCTCTTCCCACCGATCGCAGTGACGATCCCGATCATCTTCGCCGCCGCCGTGCCGAATACGGGCGCCCAACTGGAGATCATCGCCATCGGCCTTGGCATCATCCTTCTCAACTGGCTGCTGATGCTGCGGTCCAAGTGGCTGATGCGCAAGATGGGCTCCAGCCCGCTGGAAATCATGGGCGCCGTGTTCGGCGTCCTGCAGGTCGCGCTGGCGATGCAATTCATCGTCAACGCGGTGAAGATGCTGTGACGGGCATGGGCATCATGTCCCATGGCGATCGGCCCGGCTCCGGCATAAAAGCCGCCTCCACCGCGCTGCGCACAACAGGGAAGCAAGATGGCTGACGACGAATATGTCTATGACGAGGAAAGCGGCGAATGGCTGCCGGCGAGCGAGCTTGCCGCCAAGCGCGCCGAGGCCGATCAGGTGGAGGTGCGCGACGCCGTCGGCAATCTGCTGGCGGACGGCGATCAGGTCACGCTGATCAAGGATCTGGAGGTCAAGGGCGCCGGCCAGACGCTGAAGCGCGGCACGCTCATCAAGTCGATCCGCCTGACCGGAGACCCGCAGGAAATCGACTGCCGCTACGAAGGGATCAAGGGCCTCGTGCTGCGGGCGGAGTTCGTGCGCAAGCGATAGCGCCTGCGCCGTCCCCCCGCGACCGATCAGGCTGTCGCGGGCCGCCGCGCGATCTTCTTGATCACCCCGGAATAGCTCATCACCGCGTCGCCTGAGTCATCGATCACGCCGCGCACGAAGATCAGGCTGCGCCCGGCTTTCACCACCTCGCCCCGCGCGGTCAGCAACCGGCCGGGCACCGCCGCGCCGACGAACTCGGCGTTCAGCGTCGCGGTGACGCCGTGGAAGGCGGGCAGCACTGCCGACGCGACCATGAACAGCGAGAAATCGGCAAAGGTCAGCAGCGACCCGCCATGGACGTTGCCCCCGCCGTTGCGGTTCTTGGCTTCCGGGCGAAAACCGCACTCGATCTGCCCGTCGGCATCATAGCGCGCGAAGAACGGCCCGGCATGGTCCTCGAACGGGTCGGTGCCTGGCCAGCGCAGCCATCCCTGCCACTCACCGTCGTCGATCGGCGTCAGCGCGATGCCGGGTTCGGTCGTGATGTCCACAATCTTCCTTCTTGGCTCCTGGGATGATCCGCGCGCCGCTCAGCGCGCCGGCGACCCGACGTTCGGCAGTGTCGCCTCCTCGGCATTGGGCATCTTGCCGAACAATGCCCGGTCGGCCGGCGTGAACGCCCAACGCCACAGCACGAACAGGTAGACGCCGGCGATTGCCGGGATGCCGAACACGATCTCCGCCCATTCATATTCATGCGGCAGCGACGTCACCAATCCGCCGATGACCAGCGCCGCCAGCATCGCCCACACCAGCGGCCAGCGCAGCGGCGACACGGGCGCCGACAATATGTGGCGCAGCAGCCGCGCCTTGATGACGGAGGTCAGCGCGACGCTCACCATCAGCGCCACCGCCGGCGCCGCCGCCTGCGCCTCTTCCGACCAGCCGAGCCGCCGCGTGGCGATGATCATGCCAAAGCTGAGCGCCACCTGGAACGCCAGCATCACGGCGGAGATCAGCAGGTTGCGGTGCCGCGCGGTATAGACCAGCGCCGTCTCGCACACCGCCCCGGTCGACGCGAGCACTTCGGCGAACAGCAGGAAGGCGAGCGCCGCGGTGCCAGCCACGAATTGCGGCCCCACCGTCCCCATCACCGCCTCGCCCGGGATCGATCCCATCAGCGCCAGGCCAAGCTGCGCCGCCATGATCCAGAAGGCGACCTGCCGCACCTGGTTGGCGATCGCCAGCCGGTCGTTCACCGCCAGGCTCTGCGTGATCACCGGGCCCAGGATCGGGTCGAACGATGTCTTCAGCTTCTGCGGCAGGCTCGCGACCTGCTGCGCCATATAATAGATGCCGACGATCTTGGGCTCGAACATCACCCCCAGGATGAACCGGTCGACGTTGCGCGTGCCCCATTCGAACGCGTCTGCGCCCGCCAGCGGCACATTGTCGCGGATCATCGCCAGCAGCCCGCGCACATGCGGGGACCAGCCACGCGGCAGGCCGTAACTGCGCACCAGCGGCACGATCGATGCGATCAGCGCCGCGATCATCGACGCGACATAGCTCAGCACCAGGCCATCGCGCGTGGTGAAGAAGGAGAATATCCACGCCGCGATCGAGATCGTCCACGGCTCCACCACCGCGCGCGCCGTCACCGCGGCCTTCACGTTGTGGCGATACGCCAGCGCCGCCAGGCTCACGTCGGACCAGGCGATCGCCAGCACGATCAACGGCAGCCATCGATCGAGGCCGACGATGGGCGTATTGGGGTACATGACCTCGGGGAAGGTCCACAGCACGGCGCTCGCCAGCAGCGACAGCAGCGCCGCGACCACCAGCCCGTCGGCGACGACATGGACGTGCGGCCGGTCGGTGCGGCTCAGCGCCTGCGCCAGCCCGCGCTTCAGTCCCAGCGTCGCCAGCAGCGCCGCCAGCTCCACCACCACCACCGCGATGGCGAACCGCCCAACGAGCTCCGGTCCGTACAGCCGCCCGGCGATGAACAGGAACGGGATGCGCGCCGCCAGCCGCAGGATGAATCCAGCGACATTGGTCCGCCCGCCCTTGGCGAGCTGGGCAATATCCTTCGATGTTTCGGTCACTGGGGCGTCCCGCCGGCCCCGCGCTGCCCGCCGGTCAATGGGCCGGTCAATGCGCCGCCCCCCAGCTTGCGCCGGTGCCGATCTCCACCGCCAGCGGCACGTCCAGCTTCACCGACGGCTCGGCTGCGGTTGCCATCACGCGCTCGATCACCGGCTTCGCGGCCTCGACTTCGCTTTCTGGCACTTCGAACACCAGTTCGTCGTGCACCTGCAGCAGCATGCGCGTTCCGGTCAGCCCGGCCTCGGCCAGCGCCGGCTCCATCCGCGCCATCGCGCGCTTGATGATGTCGGCGCTCGTGCCCTGGATCGGCGCGTTGATCGCCGCGCGCTCGGCGCCCTGCCGCTCGTGCTGCACCTTCGATTTGATCCGCGGGAAATGCGTCTTGCGGCCGAACAGAGTCTCGGTGAACCCCTGCTCGCGCACCGCTTGCAGCGTCTCGGCGATGTAACGGTTGATCCCCGGGAACCGCTCGAAATAGCGATCGATCATCGCCTGCGCCTCATCCGCCGTCACGTCGAGGCGGCCGGCAAGGCCCCAGCGGCTGATGCCGTAGAGGATCGCGAAGTTGATCGTCTTGGCGCGCCCGCGGGTGTCGCGATCCACCGTGCCGAACAGCTCCTGCGCGGTCAGCGAGTGGATATCGTCGCCCCGCGCGAACGCTTCCTTCAGCGCCGGCACGTCGGCCATGTGCGCCGCCAGCCGAAGCTCGATCTGCGAATAGTCCGCCGCCAGAATGACGTTACCCGGCTCGGCGACGAAGGCGTCGCGGATCTGCCGGCCGATCTCGGTGCGGATCGGGATGTTCTGCAAATTCGGATCGGTGGATGACAGCCGCCCGGTCTGCGCGCCGGTCAGCGAATAGCTGGTGTGGACGCGGCCCGTCGCCGGGTTGATCTGCTCCTGCAGCGCATCGGTATAGGTGGATTTCAGCTTCGACAGCTGGCGCCAGTCGAGCACCCGCGCGGCAATCTCCTTGCCGGGCGAATCCTTGTCCGCCGCGATCCGCTCCAGCTCGTTGACGTCGGTCGAATAGACGCCGCTCTTGCCCTTGCGACCGCCCTTGATGCCCATCTTCTCGAACAGGACATCGCCCAGCTGTTTGGGGCTGCCGATCGTGAACGGTGCGCCGGCGATGCCGTGGATCACGCCCTCCAGCTCCGCCATCTGAGTCGCGAACTCGGTCGAAAGCTGCGCCAGCCGCTCGCGATCCACCTTGATCCCGTGCCGCTCCATCCGCGCGATGACCGAAACAAGCGGCCGGTCGACCATCTCATACACCCGCGTCGCCCGCTCGATCGGCAGCCGCGGGCGGAAGCGCCGCCACAGCCGCAGCGTCACGTCGGCATCCTCGGCCGCGTACCGCGTCGCGGCGGCCAGATCGACCTGGTTGAACCCGATCGCCTTCTTCCCCGTGCCCGTCACGTCCTTGTACGCGATGCAGCTGTGCGACAGGTGCGTCGCCGCCAGCTCGTCCATCCCGTGCCCGTGCAGCCCGGCGTCGAGGTCGAAGCTCATCACGATCGTGTCGTCATAGGGCGCAAGCGCGATCCCCAGCCGCCCCAGCACGACCATATCGTACTTCAGATTGTGCCCGATCTTCAGCACTGCCGGATCCTCCAGCAGCGGCTTCAGCTTGGCGAGCGCCAGGTCGCGGTCGAGCTGCACGGGCTTCTCGGCGAACATGTCGCCCCCGCCGCCCTCGCCGACATGCGCCAGCGGCACATAGCAAACGAGATTGGGCGCCAGCGCCATTGACACGCCGACCAGCTCGGCCAGCATCGGATCCTTGGCGGTCGTCTCGGTATCGATCGCAACCCAGCCCTGATGCCGCGCCACGGCGATCCAGCGATCGAGCGCATCTTCGTCGACCACCGTTTCGTAATTGTCATGGTCGCAGGGCGGGTCTTCCTCCTGCGGGACGCCGACCGGCTCGGGCGGCGCCGGATCGACGCCCTCATTCTGCTCCGCGCTCAGCTTAGCCAGCAGCGACTTGAACCCGTGATGCTCCAGGAAGGCGCGCAGCGGCGCCTCTGGGATCCCGTCGAGCGCCATTTCCTCCAGCGGGTGCGGCAGCGGCACGTCGCACGCCAGCTCCACCAGCTTGCGCGACAGCCGCGCCTGATCGGCGAACTCGATCAGATTCTCGCGCAGCTTGCCCTTCTTCATCTCGGGCGCGGCGGCCAGCACCGCCTCGACGCTGCCATGCTCCAGGATCAGCTTCGCCGCGGTCTTGGGCCCCACGCCCGGCACGCCCGGCACATTGTCGACGCTGTCGCCCATCAGCGCCAGCACTTCGCCGAGCTTGTCCGGCCCGACGCCGAACTTCTCCACCACCTCGGGCGGGCCGAAGCGCTTGTCCTTCATCGTGTCGAGCATGTCGATGCCCGGCTCGGTGAGGAGCTGCATCAGGTCCTTGTCGGAACTGACGATCGTCACTTGCCAGCCCTGCGCCAGCGCCGCCTTGCTGTACGATGCGATCAGGTCGTCGGCTTCCCAGCCCGCTTCCTCGATGCACGGCAGCGAAAAGGCGCGCGTTGCATCGCGGATCATCGGAAACTGCGGTTTCAGATCCTCCGGCGCGGGCGGGCGATGCGCCTTGTACTGGTCGTACAATTCGTTGCGGAACGTCGTCTCGGACTTGTCGAGGATGACCGCCAGGTGAGTCGGGCCATCGGCCTTGTGCAGGTCGTTGGCCAGCTTCCACAACATGGTCGTATAGCCATAAACCGCACCGGCCGGCTCACCATGCTTGTTCGTGAGCTTCGGCAGCACGTGGTACGCGCGAAAGATGAAGCTCGAGCCATCGACGAGATAGAGGTGCGGCATGGGGGCCGCTTAGCGGATCGGCGCGCCGCGAACAAACAATGCGGTGGGCGCAGGATCGCGCCGCCCGCGACTCACAGTTTCCCGAACCGTTCCTCGAACGTCTTGATGTCGCCGGCGGCCAGCAATTGCGCCTGTTCCAGCCAGCGATCGCGCCCCATCCGGCCGGTGAACGGCCCAAGATGCGCGTCGAGGTCCTCGGCGGCGCGCTGGTCCAGCGCGGCCAGTTGCCCGACGGTCGAAATGCCCAGCTCGGCCAGCCGTGCAGCGACCTTCGGGCCCAGCCCCTTGATGCGCGTCACCGGCGCGTCCCCCGGCGGCGGCGCGGCGGGGGCGGGGGCGGGGGCGGCGGCGGGCGGCGCTGCAGGTGACGGCGCGGGCGGTGCCAGCGGCTCGGGCTGCGCCTCGACCGCGGGGGAGGCATCGAGCGGGGCAGCCGCGGCAATCGGCTCGTCCGCCAGCGGCGGCGGCTCGGTCGCGGCAGGTTCCGGCGCCGGTTCGACAGGTGCGGATGCGGACGCGACCGGCGCTGGCGTAACCGGTGCGGGCGCTACCGGTGCCGTTTCGGGCAGGTCGGTCAGCGGCGGTGGCGGCGGGGCGACCGGCGGCTGCACGGGGACCGGCGCCGGAGCCGCTACCCTCTCGGGCGCAGCGGCACGCTGGTGCGGCTGCGACGCTTCGGCCAGACGGTCGCGCTCGGAACGCTCCGCCTGCTGCCGGGCCCGCTTCCTGCGATTGCCGGCCAGCATCGCGACGATCGCCAGCACCGCAATAACCGCGATGATCGCGAGCACGATGCCGATCAATGTATTGTCCACCGTGGTGGGCTGCATGAAGACACTCCGCTACGCCGAACGCCAAGCCTTAGGGGCGCGTCATGGTTCCCGCAACGGGGGCGAAACGTTACCGGTCATCCCCGTCGCGACCGTTCCGGCGCGATTTTCCTCGATCAGAGCGCGCGCCAGCCGATATCGCGGCGGCAGAAACCGGTCGGAAAGTCGATCATATCGACCGCGGCATAGGCCCGGCGCTGCGCCTCGGCGACGTCGCCGCCGGTGGCGGTCACGGCCAGCACGCGCCCGCCCGCGGCCACGATCTCCTCACCATCGGCGCGCGTTCCCGCCTGGAACACGACCGCCCCGGTCGCCTCCGCCGCCTCGATCCCGCGGATCGCGCCGCCGGTCTCGGGCGTGCCCGGATAGCCGTTCGCCGCCATCACCACCGTCAGCGCCACGTCATCGGCAAAGGCCGGCGCCGGCATATCGGCAAGCCGCCCTTCCGCCACGGCGAGCAGCGTCTCGACCAGGTCGCCGGCGAAGCGCGCCATCAGCACCTGGCACTCGGGATCACCAAAGCGCACGTTATATTCGATCAGCTTCGGCCCCTCGGCGGTCAGCATCAGCCCGGCATAGAGCACCCCGACATAGGGCGTGCCCGACGCGGCGAGCGCGTCGATCGTCGGGCGCACGATCTCGCCCAGTGCCTGCTCCTCCAGCTCGGGCGTCAGCACCGCGGCGGGGGAGTAAGCGCCCATCCCGCCGGTGTTCGGACCGACGTCGCCGTCGCCAACGCGCTTGTGGTCCTGCGCGCTGCCAAAGCTCGCCGTGCTGGTCCCGTCCGACAGGACGAACAGGCTCGCCTCCTCCCCTTCCAGGAATTCCTCGATCACCGCCTCGGCCGGCCCGCCTGTAAACAGCGCGGCGATCGCCGCCTCGGCCTCAGCCCGCGTCATCGCGACGACCACGCCCTTGCCCGCCGCCAGACCATCGGCCTTGATGACGCAGCGCAACTCGTCGCCGCTCGCGAAATCGTCGAGGCAGGCCAGCGCCCCATCGCGGCTGGTGACGCGGAAATAACGCGCCGTCGGGATGCCGACGCGCGCGCACAGATCCTTGGTGAAGCCCTTCGACCCCTCCAGCTTCGCTGCCTCGCGGCCTGGCCCGAACACGGGCACGCCAATCGCGCGCACATTGTCGGCCAGCCCGTCGACCAGCGGCTGTTCCGGGCCGATCACCACCAGGCCGATGCCGTGCCGGCGGACGAAATCGATCACCGCGCGGTGATCCGTCACGTCCAGCGCGGCAAGCGTCGCATGCTGGGCGATGCCGGGGTTGCCGGGCGCCGCATAGAGCGTATCTAGACGCTCAGACTGCGCGAGTTTCCATGCCAGAGCGTGCTCGCGCCCGCCCGATCCGATCAGCAGGACGTTCATGCCCGACCCCTTATTTGACGTTCCCGCGCGGCTCGTAGCGGACCCGGTGCCGGGGGACAACGCAGCCGCGATGTCGGTGGGCGAACTCTCCGCCCGGCTGAAGCGCGTGGTGGAGGGCGAATTCGGCCACGTCCGCCTGCGCGGCGAGATTTCCGGGTTCAAGCGTGTCGCGTCCGGCCATTGCTATCTGTGCCTGAAGGATGACGCCGCGGTGATCGACGGCGTGATCTGGAAGGGGCAGGCCGCCGCGCTCGCCTTCCGGCCGGAGGACGGGATCGAGGTCGTCGCCACCGGCCGCCTCACCACCTATCCCGGCCGCTCGAAATATCAGGTCATCATCGAGCGGATGGAGCTTGCCGGCGCGGGCGCGCTGATGGCGCTGCTCGAACGCAACAAGGCGCGCTTCGACGCCGAGGGGCTGTTCGCCAAGTCGAAGGCGCGCCGGCCGCTGCCCTATCTGCCGCAGCGCATCGGCGTCGTGACCTCGCCCACCGGCGCGGTCATCCGCGACATCATCCACCGGCTGGAGGATCGCTGCCCCAGCCATGTCCTCGTCTGGCCGGTGAAGGTTCAGGGCGACGGCGCGGCGAACGAGATCGCCGCCGCGGTGCGCGGCTTCGATTCGCTGCCCGATCACCTTCGCCCCGATCTCGTCATCGTCGCGCGAGGCGGTGGCTCGATCGAGGATCTGTGGGCCTTCAATGAGGAACCGGTAGTCCGCGCCGTCGCCGCCTGCTCGATCCCGATCATCTCCGCCGTCGGCCATGAGACCGATACGACGATGTGCGACTATGCTGCCGACCTGCGCGCGCCGACGCCCACCGCGGCGGCGGAACTGGCCGTCCCCGTGCTCGCCGACCTGCGCCTCACCGTCGCCGCGCATGCCCAGCGGACCGAGCGGTGCGCGCGCCGCTATATCGATCGCGGGCGCGAGCGGCTCGACGCGATGGTGCGCCTGCTGCCGACGCGCGACCGTTTGCTCGGTCCCCAGCGCCAGCGCACCGACGATCTGGGCGCGCGGCTCGATCGCGGGCTCGAACGCCGCGTGGTGCGTGCCCGCGGGGAACTCGACCGCACCGGCGCGATCCTGCGCCCGGCGCTGCTTCAGCAACGGCTGGGTGGCGCCCGGCAACGGCTGGAGGATCTGGGCCGGCTGCTCGCCTCGGTCGATCCCGACGCGCCGCTCGCGCGTGGCTATGCCCGCGTAACCGATCGGTCCGGCGCCACGCTGACCAGCGCCGCCGCCGCCCGCGCCGCGGGGGAGCTGACGCTCAAATTCGCCGACGCTGCGGTGGACGCAAAGGTTGAGGGCGCCCGCGCGCGCTCCTATCCGACCAAGAAACCCGAACAGCCGACGCTGTTCTAGGGAGATAGAAATGTTGATGTCGAATACCGATCGCCCCGCCCGCCTGCACTATATGGCCAATGGCTTCCGTGTCCTGACGCCGGGCGATCATGTCACCTGCGCGGTCAGCGGCGCGCGAATCGCAATCGAGGATCTGCGTTACTGGGACGTGGAGTCGCAGCGCGCCTTCGCCTCGGCCACCCTCGCTTCGGAGGCGATGGCCCCGCAATGATCGACTGGCGGCTCGGCCCCGCGATCATCCTCGCCCTCACCGGCTGCGTGCCAGCCGCCGCCGGCCCAGCCTCCATTTCGGCTCGCCCCCAGCCCGTGCGGGCGCCGGTACAGCCCGCGCCGGTACCGGTGCAGGCTGTACCGGCCCCGCTGCCCCCCGCCGTCATCACCATCGACGGTCCGTTCAGCCAGGGCGGCCTCGCGCGCGGCACCGCGCCCGAAGGAACGGTGTCGCTCACCCTCGACGGCCGGCAAGTCGCGATCGCGCCCGACCGCCGCTTCCTGATCGCCTTTGACCGTGACGCCGCACCCACCGCCACCCTCGAGGCACGGCTGGAGGATGGGCGCACAGCCCGCCGCACGCTGACCGTCGCGCCGCGCGCCTGGCGGATCGAGCGGCTCGACCGCGTCGCCAAATACCCCGTGCCCAGCGCCGATTTCCAGCGCCGCCGCCCCGGCGAGCTGGCGCAGATCGAGGCCGCACGCGCGATCGAGTCTCCGGTCGAGGGCTGGCGCCAGCGGCTGGTCTGGCCGGTCACCGGCCGCATCTCCGGCCTGTTCGGCGCGCAGCGCATCTATCGCGGCGAGCCCGGCTCCTACCATTCCGGCGTCGACGTCGCCCGGCCGAGCGGCACGCCGGTCGTGGCGCCCGCCGATGGCGTGGTCGTGCTCGCCGCCGCCTCCCCCTTCACGCTGGAGGGCAATCTCCTCATCATCGACCATGGCATGGGGCTGAACAGCGCGTTCCTGCACCTCTCGCGGATCGACGTGCCGGTCGGCACACGCGTCCGTCAGGGGCAGACGGTTGGCGCGATCGGCGCCACCGGCCGCGCCTCGGGTCCGCATCTCCACTGGGCGATGAAGTGGCGCGACGCACGGATCGACCCGTTGCTGATCGCGGGGCCGATGCCGAACTGAGCGCGCGCCGTCAGGCGGTCTGCGCCTCGGCCTCCATGCACGCGCAGCCATCCTGATCGGTGGTCCACAGCGCGACGCTGCCGTCCCCCGCCAGGTTCAGCGCCGCCGCCCGATCGACGAACAGCGGGCGCGCCCCGCGAAACGAGAAATGCGTCAGCCGCGTGCCCCGCCGCTCGCGCAGCAAGTGATCGGCCAGCAGCATCGCTTGATAGGGCCCATGCACCACCAGATCGGGGTACAGTTCCTCCTCCTGCGCATAGGGCCGGTCGTAATGAATGCGGTGCGCGTTGAACGTCAGCGCGGAGAAGCGGAACAGCGCCGTTGCGTCGAACTGCACCGGCTGCTTCGCTTCGGCGACGCGCGGATCGGCGGGTGCCGGCGGCGGCGTACCATTGCCCGCGCCGCGAAACACCAGGTCCTGCTCCTCGACGATCGCGGTCGCACCATCGATGACGACGGTATGCCGCACGGTGACAAAGGTCAGCCGCCCCGACCGGCCATCCTTCACCTTGGCATCTGTGACGATACTGCGCCGCTCCGCCTGCGCGCCGATCGGCAGCGGCGCATGGAAGGTCAGCCGACCGCCCGCCCACATCCGGCGCGGTGCATCGACCGGCGGCAGCGCCGCTCCACGTGCCGGGTGGCCATCGACGCCGATGGTCGATTGCGGCGCTTCGGGCAGGAAATACAGCCAGTGCGCCAGCGGCGGCAGTTCACCTGCCGGCCAATGCCCGCCGTCATGATCGAACAGCGCCGCCAGCCGGCGCAGCGGCGCCGCGACGAGATCATCGGCCTGTACCGTTTCCACCGGCGTCCAGCCGTCGAACTGCTCCATCGCTCTCCCTCCCTCGCGTTGCGGGGGGCCTAGCGCCACGCGGCGAGCCCGCCAAGCGCGGCTACCCTGCGCTGAACCCTCCCGCGCCCCTCGGCGTTGCGCTGCCATGGCCAAAGCTCCCACCCACCATGCCGCCGCCACCGTTCGCGCCGGCAAGCGCGCCCGGATCGGCGCACGCGTCGACATCACCAGCGGCGGCCTGCTCGCGATCGGAGGGCTCGTGTCGGCGATCCTCCTCTCCACCGCGGTGCTGGTCCGCGTCGCCGTGCGCGAGGGCGGCAAGGCAAAGGCGATTCAGCGCTAGGCGAAAGTAATACGGCTGGCTTATATCGGGACAAAATAGGAGAGAGACCCGATGGCAACCGCCCCCGCCATGCCCAGCCAGCCGCCCTTCCGCCGCCTGCCGCAGAAGGGGCCGGACATTTCCGTCGAGCACCGCGCCGACGGCTCGATCCTTATCAGCTCCAACCATGCGATGGGCACGCCCGCCCGCTCGATCCCGCACCTCATGGCGGAAAAGGCCGCGCTCCACCCCGATCGCCCGTGGCTGATGCAGCGCGCGCCGAACCACGGCCCGTGGCAGGGCGTCACTTATGGCGAGGGCAAGGCTGCCGCCGACAGCGTCGCGCAGTGGCTGCTCGATCGCGGGCTGGGCGCCAATGACGCGGTGATGTGCATCAGCGGCAACTCGGTCGCGCACGGCATCCTGATGCTCGGCTGCTTTACGGCGGGCGTGCCGATCGCCCCGCTGAGCCCGGCCTACAGCCTGATCTCGACCGATCACGCGAAGCTCAAACATTGCTTCAACACCGTGCGTCCGCGCATCGTCTTTGCCGAAAACGCCGCGCAGTTCGAACGCGCCTTCGCCACGCTGCGCGATCTCGACTCCTCGCTCACCTTCGTCACCATGGATGGCGGTGCGGGCACCATCCCCTTCTCCGAATTGACCGGCACGCCCGCCACCCCGGCGGTGGATGAAGCGCGCGACGCACTGACTCACGAGACGGTCGGCAAATATCTCTTCACTTCCGGCTCGACCGGCATGCCCAAGGGCGTGCCGCAGCATCAGGGCATGTTCGTGAACCTCATCGCCGCGTCCGAGGGGCTGCGCGATGATCCCGATCCCGTCGATCACCCGATCTCGCTCGACTGGATGCCGTGGAACCACATCTCCGCCGGCACGATCCACTTCAACGCCAATATCGCCGGCGGCGGCACGCTCTACATCGATGAGGGCAAGCCGATCCCCGGCATGTTCGAAACGACGATCGCGAACCTGCGCGAAGTCTCCCCAATGAGCTTCGGTTCGGCCCCTGTCGCCTTTGCCATGCTGGCCGACGCGATGGAGCGTGATTCCACACTCCGCCAGGCGTTCTTCCGCAACCTGCGCGGCATGGGTTACGGCGGGGCGACGCTGTCGGACGATCTCTACGATCGCATGCAGGCGCTGGCGATCGCCGAGACGGGTGAGCGCATGCCCTTCACCACCATGTACGGCGCGACGGAAACCTTGGGCGTCACCGTCGTTCACTGGGCATCGGAACGCGTCGGCCTGATCGGCCTGCCGCTGCCGGGCTCGACGCTCAAGCTCGTGCCCAACGGCGCCAAGCTGGAAGTCCGCGTGAAGGGTCCGACCGTCACGAGAGGCTATCATAATGACCCGGAAAAGACCGCCGCAGCCTTCGACGAGGAAGGCTTCTACATGCTCGGCGACGCCGCCAAGTTCATCGATCCCGAGCGGCCTGAGCTCGGCCTGGTGTTCGACGGCCGCGTGACCGAGGATTTCAAACTGTCCACCGGCACCTGGGTCTCGGTTGGCACGCTTCGCCCGGACATCTGCGCCGCCTGCTCGCCGTACATTCAGGATGTGGTGATCGCCGGCCAGGACAAGCCCTATATCGCCATCCTCGCCTGGCCCTCGCAGGCCGCGCTGCAGACGCTGGCGGAGGCATCGCCCGGCGCCGATCCGATCCCGACGCTTGAGGCGCTGGTGAAGGAAAAGCTGGAGGCGTTCAACGCCGCCGCCGGCGGCTCCTCGCGCCGCATCCGCCGCTTCGCCATCCTGCGCACGCCCCCGTCGATCGACGCCGGCGAGATCACCGACAAGGGCTATGTCAACCAGCGCGCGACGCTGACGGCGCGCGACGATGTGGTGAAGGCGCTGTTCACCGAGGAACTCAGCGACGGCGTGATCGAGGTCGACGCGTAACGCCCGGCCGACCCGTCATTCCCGCGAAGGCTGGAACCCATATCCTCCAACGCCGCGGCCTCCATCAGGACCGCGGCGTTCATGTATCGGCTATTCGCGACGCGCCCGCTCAGAACAGCCCGAGCGCCGCGACATCCTCTTTCGACAGGTCGATGCCGAACATCATGCTCAGCCGCATGCGATAGACGCGCGGATCCTCGATCACCGCCGCCGTCTCCTCCTCGCCCGCCCGCCGGCGATACTGCCGGTCGGTCAGCGTCGCCAAGCCGTGCGGCAGTACGATGCTCACCACCTTCAGCGTGGTGAAGCGGGTGTCGGGCGCGGTCGACGTCCAGCGGTTCGCCATCTCCAGATCCGCCGGCCACACCGTGTCGGTGGTGAAGCTGTACTGCGGCTGGAAGCCCTCGCCCCCGCCACGCCCGTCGGTGGTCGCGCTATGGCCATAGCGCAGCAGCATCCAGCCATGCTCCGCATCGCGCACCAGCCGGAACGTCGCGCCATCGGGCGCCTCCGCCTCGGCGCCATCCACCAGCGGCATCACCGGGGTGTAGCTGCCGCCAAAGCCCGGATCCGCGATCCACTGCTCGTCGCCGAAGGTCACGAGGCTCAGCGTATGCGTCTTGGGCGGCACGCCGCCGCCGTTCAGCCACACCCGCGCCAGCAGCGGCCGCGCCTCGAACCCCAGCGCTTCCAGCGCATCCAGGAACAGCCGGTTATGCTCGAAACAATAGCCGCCGCGCCCGGCGACAACGAGCTTGCCGAACACCGCGTCGGACGAAATGTCGATCCCGCGTCCCAGCGGCACGTCGAGATTCTCGAACGGGATTGCCAGTCGGTGCGCGCGCTGCACCGCCGACAGGCCATGATGGTCGACCGTCGCGCGTGCCGGCAGGCGGATGCGCTCCAGATAGGCGGGAAGGTTGAACGGCAAGCTCATGCGGCAAACGCCTCCGCCTCGAGCGCGTAGAGCGGCGCGGCCGGCGCCTCCGCCGCGGCGCGCAGGCCCAGCGCCTCGGGCACGATCTGGTCGAGGTAGAAGGCAACGACCGCCTTCTTCGCCTTGCCGAACGCATCATCGCCAGCCTCGGCCGCTTCCCGCTCCAGCAGCCAGCCGCACGTCGCGACCGACAGCATCGTCAGGAACGGATAGCTCGCGGCCAGCCGATCATCAGCATCCGCCGTCTGCAACCGCCGGCCGACCGAGTCGCACGCGGCGACCAGCTCGCCCAGCGCCGGATGCTCGGCGCCGCGCAGATCCTCGATCAGCGTCGCGAACGCTGCGCCATTGGACAGCGACAGCTTGCGCCCCACCAGATCCGCCGCCTGAATGCCGTTCGTCCCCTCATAGATCGGGGTGATGCGCGCATCGCGGAAGAACTGTGCCGCGCCCGTCTCCTCGATATAACCCATGCCGCCATGCACCTGCACGCCGAGGCTCGCGACCTCGTTGCCGATGTCGGTGCCATGCGCCTTGGCCAGCGGCGTCGCGATCTCCAGCCGGTCACGCGCCGCCGCGTCACCCAGATTGGCGCGATCCACCTGCCCCGCGGCATAATAGACCAGCGCCCGCGCGGCCTGCGTCTGCGCCTTCATCCGCATCAGCATGCGGCGAACGTCGGGATGCTCGATGATCGCCGCGGCCTTGCCCTCGCGCGCGCCCTGGATCCGCTCGCGGGCATATTCCACCGCCTTCTGCGTCGCGGCCTCGGCCACCTGCACACCCTGCAGGCCGACGTTGAGGCGCGCATTGTTCATCATCGTGAACATCGCGCGCATGCCACCGAACTCCGGCCCGATCAGCTCACCCACACAATCGTCATGATCGCCGAACGACAGCACGCACGTCGGCGAGGCATGGAGCCCCATCTTGTGCTCGATCGAAACGACGCGAACGTCGTTGGACGTGCCGTCGCTGCGCACCTTGGGCACCAGGAACAGCGAAATGCCCTTCGTCCCCTTGGGCGCATCGGGCGTCCGGGCGAGCACCAGGTGGACGATATTGTCAGCGAGGTCATGGTCGCCGAACGAGATGAAGATCTTCGTCCCCTTGATCGAAAACGTGCCGTCGCCGCGCGGTGTGGCGGTCGCGCGCAGCGCGCCGACGTCGCTGCCGGCCTGCGGCTCCGTCAGGTTCATCGTGCCGGTCCACTCACCGGTGGCGAGCTTCGGCAGCCACGTCGCCTGCTGCTCGGGCGTGCCATGGTGCTGCAACGCCTCGATCGCACCCACCGACAGGATCGGCGCCAGCGCAAATCCCATGTTGGCGCTGCCCAGCGTCTCCAGCACGGCGCATTGCACCGCGAAGGGCAGGCCCTGCCCGCCGAACTCCTCCGGTACGCCGATCGTGCCCCAGCCGCCCTCGACATAGGCCTTGTACGCGGCCTTGTAGCCGTCGGGCATCACCACGCCGTCGGGCGTCCACTTCGCGCCCACCGTGTCCCCGGCGCGCGCCAGCGGCGCCCATTCGCCCGCGGCCAGCTGCCCGATTCCCTCCAGCACCGCCTCGATCACGTCGGGGCTGGCGGCATGGTAGCGTTCCGTAGCGGCAAGCTCGGCAATGCGCACGATATGCTCGAGCACGAAACGCTGCTCGGCGACCGGGGCGGTGTAAGGCATGTTCTTCTCCAGTGTCGCGCCGCTATACCGTCCGGCGATGACGGCTCAAATCCCTCGAATTTTGCCCTTTGGTGATGCTGCGATCACCCAGGCGGCGGCGCTGATCCACGCGGGCGGGATCGTCGCCGTGCCGACGGAAACGGTATATGGGCTCGCTGCCGACGCAACCAATGCCGATGCCGTCGCGCGGATCTACGCCGCCAAGGGCCGGCCGAGCTTCAACCCGCTGATCGTCCACCTGCCCGATCGCGCCGCCGCCGAACGGATTGCCGTATTCGACGATGCCGCCCGCGCGCTCGCGAATCGCTGGTGGCCGGGGCCCCTGACCCTCGTCCTGCCGCTGCGCCCCGACGCCGGGATCGCCGGCCTCGTCACCGCCGGCCTCGACACGATCGCGCTCCGGGTGCCGGCGCACCGCGCGATGCAGGCGCTGCTGCACGCCTCGGCTCGCCCGCTCGCCGCCCCCTCCGCCAACGCCAGCAACGCGATCAGCCCGACCCGCGCCGAACACGTCGCTGCCAGCCTGGGCAACCGCGTGCCGCTGATCCTCGACGACGGCCCCACGACCGCAGGCCTCGAATCCACCATCGTCGGCAACGGCACGATCCTGCGCCCCGGTCCCATCACCGCCGAACAACTAGGCCTGTCAGCTGCCGCCCCCAGCGCAAAGGTCACCGCCCCCGGCCAGCTCGCCACCCATTACGCCCCCGCCAAGCCGCTGCGCCTCAACGCCACGGAGCAGCAAGGCGACGAATGGCTGATCGGTTTCGGTAAGATCGCAGGCGACGACACCCTGTCCGCCACCGGCGATCCCGTAGAGGCCGCCGCCCGCCTGTTCGACGCGCTCCACCGCGCCGACGCCGCCGCGCCTCCACGCATCGCCATCGCCCCCGTGCCGGACAGCGGCATCGGCGCAGCGATCAACGACCGCCTGCGCCGCGCCGCACATCGCTAGCGATCAGGCGGAGACGGTCACCGCCTTGGATCGCGCCGCGAAGCTCTTGCGCAGCTTCTGCAGCTTGGGCGGGATCACCGCCATGCAATAGGGGTTCCGCTGCCCCTCGCCGTTCCAATATTCCTGATGGTAATCCTCGGCCGGATACCATTCGTCGGCATATTCGATCGTGGTGACGATCGGCTTGTCATGATCGGCCTGCGCCCGCGCGATCGCCTGGTTCGCCTGCTCCTCCTGCATCACCGTCATCGGGAAAATGGCAGAGCGGTATTGCGTGCCCACGTCATTGCCCTGGCGATTGAGCTGCGTCGGATCATGCGTCGCGAAGAAGATGTCGAGCAGGTCGCCATAGCTGATCTGCTGCGGATCGAAACCGACGCGGATCGCCTCGGCATGGCCGGTATCGCCGCTGCACACCTGCTTGTACGTCGGGTTGGGCACGGTGCCGCCGATATAGCCGCTCTCGACGCTTTCCACGCCGATCACGTCCTTGAACACGGCCTCGGTGCACCAGAAGCAGCCACCGGCAAGCGTCGCATATTCGGTCATGGATGCAGTCTCCTTTGCGGCCCATGTAGGAAGCCGCTAGGTCGCACGCAAAGAGGGAGATCGACATGGCGCTTGGCGGCGAAACTTTGGGCGGCAAGGTGATGGTGACGGGCGGGGCCGGCTATATCGGCAGCCACGCGGTGCTGGCGCTGCTCGATTCCGGCCATGACGTCGTGGTGATCGACAATCTCGTCACCGGGTTCGATTGGGCGGTCGATCCGCGCGCCGCCTTCGTCAACATCGCGGTCGAGGATCCGGGCGTGCGCGACGTGATCCGCGATCACAACGTCCGCGCGATCATGCACTTCGCCGGCTCGGTGGTGGTGCCCGAATCAGTCGAAAACCCGCTCAAATATTATAGCAACAACACCGCCGCCACGCGCAGCCTGATCGAAAGCGCGGTCGAAGAGGGCGTCCCGCACTTCATCTTCTCCTCGACCGCCGCGACCTACGGCAACCCGACCAAGGTGCCGATCACGGAGAGCGATCCGCAAGCACCGATCAACCCCTATGGCATGTCGAAACTGATGACGGAGGCGATGCTGCGCGATGTCGCCGCGGCACACCCGATGAACTATGGCGCGCTTCGCTATTTCAACGTCGCCGGCGCCGATCCCCAATCGCGCAGCGGCCAGTCGACGGTGGGCGCCACCCACCTCATCAAGATCGCGGTCGAGGCCGCGACCGGCAAGCGCGAAGCGGTCGGCGTGTTCGGCACCGATTTCGCCACCCGCGACGGCACCGGCGTGCGCGATTACATCCACGTCTCCGATCTCGCCGACGCGCATGTCGCCGCGCTGAAGCAGCTGGTCGCCGCGCCGACCGAAAGCTTCACCTTCAACTGCGGCTATGGCCGCGGCTTCTCGGTGCTCGAAGTGCTCGACGCGGTTGACCGGGTCACCAACATGACGATCGAGCGCCGCATCGAAGGGCGCCGCGCGGGCGACCCCGCCGAGCTCGTGGCGGACAATAGCGCGATCCTCGCCGCGCTCGATTGGCAGCCCAAGCGCGCCGATCTCGATGGCATCGTGCGCGATGCGCTCGCCTGGGAACGCAAGCTGGCGGAGATGGGTAAATGAAGTTGCGATCGCTCCTGTTCGTCCCCGGCGACCGGCCGGAACGCTTCCCCAAGGCAGCCGCGACCGGCGCCGACGCGCTGATCCTCGACCTTGAGGATGCCGTCGCCCCGGATCGCAAGCCGGAGGCGCGCGCTGCGGTGCGCGCCTGGATCGAGGCGCCGCGCGACCCTGGTCCCGCCATCTTCGTGCGCATCAACCCGATCGACAGCGATGAGGTCGCGGCCGACCTGGAGGCGCTCGCCGGCCTGTCGTTCGACGGCATCGTCCTGCCCAAGGCGGAGGGCGCGTCCTCCGTCGCCACGCTCACCGACCGCCTGCCCGGCGACTACGCGATCCTGCCTGTCGCCAGCGAGACGGCGGCGGCGGTGTTCCAGCTCGGCACCTTCGGCAGCGTCGCCGGCCGCCTCGCCGGCCTCACCTGGGGCGCCGAGGATCTCCCCGCCGCGATTGGCGCGACCAGCGCGCGTGAGGAGGACGGCAGCTACACCGATCCCTATCGCGTCGTCCGCGCGCTCACCCTGTTCGGCGCGCATGCCGCCGGCGTTCCCGCGATCGAGACGGTGTTCCCCGATTTCCGCAACCTCGACGGCCTCGCCGCCTATGCCGCGCGCGGCCGCCGCGACGGCTTCACCGGCATGCTCGCGATCCACCCGACGCAGGTGGCCGTCATCAACCAGGCCTTCACCCCCAGCGAGGCCGAAATCACCCACGCCCGCGCCGTCATCGCCGCGTTCGAGGCCAATCCAGGCGCCGGCGCGCTTCAGCTCGACGGGAAGATGATCGACGCCCCACACCTCAAAAGCGCCCGCCGCCTGCTCGCCCTGGTGGAATAACCCCCGCGGCGGCGGTCAGTACATGTGCTGGCCGCCGTTGATGCTCAGCGTCGATCCGGTAACGAAGCCCCCGTCCTCCGAACAGAGGAAGGCGACGCCGCGCGCGATCTCCTGCGCACGGCCCAGCCGCCCGACGGGGATCTTGGCGACGATCTTGTCCAGCACCTCGCCCGGCACCGCCGCCACCATGTCAGTGTCGATATAGCCGGGCGCGATGGCATTGACGGTCACGCCGACGCGCGCCCCTTCCAGCGCCAGCGCCTTGGTGAAGCCGTGGATGCCGCTCTTCGCCGCGGCGTAATTCACCTGGCCATATTGCCCGGCCTGGCCGTTGATCGACCCGATGTTGACGATCCGCCCCCATTGTCGCTCGCGCATTCCCGGAAACACCGCCTTGGCCATGTTGAAACACCCGCCAAGGTTGGTGTCCATGACTTCCTTCCACATTTGGTAGGTCATCTTCATGAAGGTGCCGTCGCGGGTGATGCCGGCATTGTTGACCAGCACGTCAACCGGGCCCAGCGCCGCCTCCACGTCGGCAACCCCCGCCAGGCACGCCTCATGATCGCTGACGTCCCAGCGGACTGCGCGGATGCCGGTACGCGCGGTGAAATCCGCCGCACGCGCGTCGTTGCCGGCATAATTGGCGGCGACGGTCAGCCCCATGTCGCGCAACGCGATGCTGACGGCTTCCCCGATGCCCCGCGTGCCGCCAGTGACGATCGCAACCCGCCCCATCAGTCCCCCCTCGTTCAGTGTCCGCGAACGCTAGGTGACGGGCAGCCAGCCTTCAAGCTCGCGGCGGATCAGCGTGCGTAACAAATCAAGTCCGACCGGGCTGTCGTTCAGGCACGGCAGATAGGCAAAGTCGCTGCCCCCCGCCTCGATGAACGTCTCGCGCCCGCGGATCGCCAGTTCCTCCAGCGTTTCAAGGCAGTCGGCGGAAAAGCCCGGCGCCACGATCGCCACTTTGCGGATGCCGCGCGCGGGCAACTCGGCCAGGACCACATCGGTCGCCGGTTCCAGCCAGCGGGCGCGGCCGAACCGCGACTGGAAGGTGATCGTCACCTCGCGCCCCAGCGCCTCGCCCAGCAGCCGCGCCGTTTTCTGGCACTGGCAATGATAGGGGTCGCCCAGCTTCAGCGTCCGCTCGGGCATCCCGTGGAAACTGGTCAGCAGCGCGTCGGGGGTAAAGGGGAGCGCGGCGATTGCCTCGCGCACCGACGTCGCCAGCGCGGCGATATAGGCGGGATCGTCATGATACGGCGGCAGCGTGCGGATCGCCGGCTGCCAGCGCATCTGCGCCAGCTTGGCAAAGGCCTTGTCGTTCGCTGTCGCCGTCGTCGCGCCAGAATATTGCGGGTACAGCGGCGCCAGCAGGATGCGGTCGCAGCCACCATCCTTCAGCGCCTGGATCCGGTCGCCGATCGCCGGATTGCCGTAGCGCATGGCGTAATCCACCGTGACGCCCGGCCCGAAGTCACCGGCCAGTGCCTGCGCCTGTGCGCGCGTGATCGCCGCCAGTGGCGAACCATCTTCGCGCCACACCTGCTGATAGGCGTGCGCCGACTTCTTGGGTCGCGTGGTCAGCACCGCACCGCGCAAAATGGGCTGCCAGATCAGCCGCGGGATCTCGACGACACGGGGGTCCGACAGGAATTCCGCCAGATAGCGGCGCACCGCGGGCGGATCGGGCGCGTCGGGCGTGCCGAGGTTGATCAGCAGGACGCCGATACGGCGCGGCGCGATCGGGGGGTGATCGGGGGGCGGGGTCATGATGCTCCAAACGGCAGGGTGCGGGGGCGGTTGCCCGCGGCGGCGGCCAGCGCGTTGGCGATGGCGGGGGCAACCGCCACGACGCCAAGGTCGCTGACCCCGCCCGGATCGCCCCGGCTGGGGATGAGTTCGACGGTGATCTCCGGCGTATCCGCCAGCCGCGGCAACCGCAGGTCGCCCAGCGTGCGCGTATCGGCCAGCCCGGCGGTGAAATGCGGCGCCCGGCCGGTCGCCAGCGCCAGGCCCAGCAGGATGCCGCCCTCCACCTGCTGGCGTACGACATCGGGGTTGATCGCCCGCCCGCAATCCACCGCAGCGACGATCCGATCGACCTTCACCCCGCCGCTGCCGCCCTGCTGCGCCTCCGCGACCAGCGCGATCCGGCTGCCGGCCATGGCATGACACGCCAGCCCCTGCCCCGTGCCCGCCGCCCCGCCGTCCCACTCGCCCAACGCGGCGGCGGTGCTGAGGCAGCGCGCGAGCTGCGGGTCATGACCCAGCATCCCGATCCGGTAGGACATCGGCTCGGTCCCGGCACGATGCGCCAGCTCGTCGATGAAACATTCGGTGAAGAACGCATTGGCGCGAGCCGCCCCGCCGCGCAGATGCCCGACCGTCAGCGGGATATCGGCCGGATGGTGGAGGATCGACGCCGCTGGAAAGGCATAAGGCGGCACCGCGCCGGCCATCGCATAGCCATCCGCGCGCTCGGGCAGGAACATCGTCGACCGCGCCAGCGCATCATGGCCCAGCAAGCGGTCGGTTAGCGCCGCGCCGGTCGCGGGGGTGGCGATGCGCGCCTGCCAATCCAGGATCCGCCCGTCGCTCGCCAGCCGCGCGGCCATGCGCGCACGCGCCGGCGCGCCGAACCGGTCGTGCAGCGTCGCCTCGCGCCGCGTCCATAGCAGCTGCACCGGCCGGCGCAGCGTCGCCGCCAGGATCGCGGCCTGCTCCACCGCCTCATGGTCGAGCGCGCGGCCGAACGATCCGCCGATCATCATCGGATGGATGGTGACGGCCTGTTCGGACACGCCGATCGCGCGCGCGGCGGCGGCACGGGCCAGCCCCGGCGCCTGCGTCGGCGCCCATAGTTCCAGCCGGTCGCTGTGCCACCATGCGGTCGCGGACGGCGTCTCCAGCGATGCGTGGACACCGGGCCCGATCGCGTAGCTCGCGCGCGCCACATCGCCCGCCAGCTCGTCCGCCGCCTCGCCGTGCCGCGCAAACGCCAGTGCGGGTCGCTCGAACGCCGCCTCCAGTCCGGCATCGATCGCCGCGCTGTCCGCCAGCCCACCGCGCGTCTCGAACCGCGGGCGAAGCGCCGCCAGCCCCTGGATCGCCGCCCAGCTGGTGTTGGCGACCACCGCCACCCAATGCGGATTCTCGATCACCCCGGTCACGCCGCGCACCCGGTCCGCCGCCGGCTTGTCGACCCGCACCAGCCGGCTGCGCGCAACGCCCGCGGGCCCCTGCGCGATCGTCGCGAAGACCATGTCGGGCAGCCGCACATCGGCGGTGAAGTTCACCGATCCATCGACCTTCGCCGGCGCGTCCAGCCGCGGCAGCGACTGGCCCGACAACCGACCCTCGTCACCAAAGCGCAGCGGCAATTCCTCGGGCAGGTCGAACCCCGCGGCTTCCGCCGCCAGCTCGCCGAACCGCAGCCGCCGGTTGCCGTTGACGACAAAGCCGTCGGCGGTGTCGCATTCCCCCCAGTCAACGCCCCAGCGCTTCGCCGCCGCCTTCGTCAGCAGCACGCGCGCCGCCGCCCCCGCCTCGCGCAGCGGCGCCTCGAACATCCGCACGGAGGTGGAGCCGCCGGTCAGCACCAGCCCCGATCGCACCCAATGCTCGCGCCGGATCGCGTCGGGCACCTGCGCCAGTCCGCCGCCGAACAGCGCTGCCGCGGCCAGCGGATTGGCATAGGTCGGCCCCGGCACCGCCGCTTCCACCCCGATGGTGCGCCAGTCCGCACCCAGCTCGTCGGCCACGATCTGCGGCAGGGTGGTATAGACGCCCTGGCCATGCTCGGCCTGCGGCACGGCAATGGTGATGCGGCCGTTGTGCGCGATCTTCAGCCACGCGCCGATCGCGGTTTCGTTGCGCTCGGGCGCGAGGTCGACGGCATAATGGCGCGGCCACACCGCCCAGGCGAGCGCGAGCCCGGCCCCCGCCCCTCCGGTCACCAGCAAGGTTCGACGCGAGATCATCGCGCGGGTCTGTAGCGCGCTGCGATCATCGCGTCATTGCCCTGCGTTCGATGACAATTATCGACGGAAAGCGCCCGTGCGCGTCAGTCGACCGTCACCGCCAGCACATAACCCGCCATCTGCTGGCGGATCAGCTTCTTGTCGATCTTGCCCGTCGCGCCGAGCGGGATCTCCTCCACGAAGACCACATCGTCGGGCATCCACCATTTGGCGATCTTGCCCTCCAGGAACGCGAGCAGGTCGTCGCCCGTCGCTGCCTCACCCGGCTTCAGCTGGCACAGCAGGATCGGTCGCTCGTCCCATTTCGGATGCGCGACGCCGATCACCGCGGCGATCGCCACCGATGGGTGGCCGACCGCGATATTCTCGATCTCGATCGAGCTGATCCATTCGCCGCCCGATTTCACCACGTCCTTCGCGCGATCGGTGATCTGCATATAGCCGCGCCGGTCGATCGTCGCGACGTCGCCGGTGTCGAAATAGCCCTCCTCGTCGAGGATCTCGCCGCCCTCGCCACCGAAGTAGGAGGAGACGATCGTCGGCCCCTTGATCTTGAGGTGCCCGAACGTCTCGCCATCATGCGGCAGCGGATTGCCGTGATCATCGGTCAGCTTGAACTTCAGCCCGCACATCAGCCGGCCCTGCTTGATCTTATGTGCGACCTGCGCGTCGTCATCCATCGCCGCCACCTCGGCGCTGGGCGAGGACAGCGTGGCCAGCGGCGATGTCTCCGTCATCCCCCAGCCCTGCGTGACTTCGACGCCATATTCGTCGCGGAACGCACGGACCAGCGCCTCGGGCACCGCGGATCCGCCGATCGTCACCCGGCTGAGCGTGTCGATCCGCCGCCCCGACGTGCGCAGATACTGCAGCAGCCCCTGCCACACCGTCGGCACCGCGGCGGAATATGTGACGCCCTCGCTCTCGATCAGGTCGCAGATTGATTCGCCGTCCATCCGGGGCCCCGGCAGCACCAGCTTCGCGCCGACCGCGGGCGCGGAATAGACCACGCCCCAGGCATTGGCATGGTACATCGGCACCACCAGCAGCACCGTGTCACGTCCCGACAACGCCAGCGCATCGGCCTGCAGCGTCAGCATGGTATGGAGGTAGTTGGAGCGGTGCGAATACAGCACGCCCTTGGGATTGCCCGTCGTCCCGCTGGTGTAGCAGAGGCCGCAGGCGAGATTCTCGTCGAACCCGCCCCAGGCATATTCCGCCGGCTCGCCCGCGATCCAGTCGTCGAAGGCGGTAGCGGCATAATCGGTCGCCGGCATCGAGGCCGCGTCGCACAGGAAGATCACCCGCTCGATCGACGGCGCCTGCGGCAGCAATTGCCCGACCAGATCGGCACAATTGGGATCGGCCAGCAGGATGCGATCGCCGGCGTGATTGGCGATATAGACGATCTGTTCCAGGAACAGCCGCGGGTTCAGCGTGTGGAGCACCGCGCCCATATTGGTCGCACCATACCAGGCGGCGACATGGCGGTGCGTGTTCCACCCCATGGTGGCGACCCGGTCGCCCTGGCGGATGCCGGCGCGCGACAGCGCCGACGACACCTGCTTCGCCATGTCGCGGATGCTGGCGTAATTGCTGCGGGTCACATGGCCCGCCGCATCGCGCGACACGACCTCGCGCCCCGGCTGCCAGGTGGCGGCATGGTCGAGGAAGGTATCGACGGTCAGTTGCCCCGACTGCATCAGACCCAGCATCACATTCTCCATCTACGCGCCGGGCCTGCTGCCCCGGCCTCTTCGGTTTTCCACGCCATCGCGGTCGCCGACTGTGCGGCAGGGGACATGCCGGCACAAGGCCGCCCCGCGCCGCACGGCGTCAGCCGGCCTGCGCCGCCTTCCAGTCGCGCTTCACCTTCTTCGCCAGGCTCCATTTGTGAACCTCGGTGGGGCCGTCATAGATGCGGAAGGCGCGCACTTCGCGGAACACCTGCTCGACGATCGTGTCCCCGCTGACTCCCGTCGCCCCCATCACCTGGACGCAGCGATCGGCGATGCGCATCAGCGCCTCCGACACCGCGACCTTCGCCATCGAGCTTTCCACCGTGCCCAGCACGCCGGTGTCGAGCACGTCGGCGCACCAATCGATCATCAGCTCGGCCTGTTTCAGGTCGATCAGATTCTCCGCCAGCATGAAACCGACGCCTTCATGGTCGACCAACGGCTTGCCGAAGGCATGGCGGCGATTGGCGTAATCGGTCGCGATCTCGTGCGCACGGGCGCAGGCGCCGTGCCAGCGCATGCAGTGCGTCAGCCGCGCGGGCGCGAGGCGAACCTGCGCCAGCTTGAAGCCATCGCCGGGATCGCCCAGCATCTGGTCCGCCGGCACGCGAAGGTTGTCGATCGTCACCACCGAATGGCCGCCCGGCATCGAGCTGTCGATCGTGTCGAGCACGCGTTCGATGCGGATCGCAGGGTCGGGCAGGTCGACGAGGAACATCGACGCCCCTTCGTCGGCCTTGGCCATGACGATGCCGACCTTTGCGCCATCAGCGCCGGTGATGAACGTCTTGCGGCCGTTGATGACCCAATGGTTGCCGTCGCGCACTGCGGTGGTGCGCATCATCGACGGGTCGGAACCGGCGCCACCGCCGCCCTCGCCGTCCATCGCCGGCTCGGTCATGAAGAAGGCCGAACGCGCCTCGCCGGCGACGAGCGGCTTCAGGAACCGCTCCTTCAGCTCGGGGCTCGCCTTCTGGCCAAGCAGGTACATATTGCCCTCGTCCGGGGCCATCACGTTCACCGCCAGCGGCCCCAGCGGCGACAGGCCCGACGCGCGCAGCACGTCCGCCGTCTCGCGATGCGTCAAATGGCCACCGTCGGGCAGGATGTGCGGCGTCAGCACGCCCGCCTTGCGCGCCAGCCCGCGCATTTCCTGCACCAGTTCGTCGGATGGCCCGTGCGTGCCGCAGCGCGGATCCCGTTCGTACGGCACGATCGTCCCGCGCACGAACGCCTCGACCTTGGCGGCGATCTCCTGGCCTCTCGTCATCCCCATTCCCGCATGATTATTGTCAGATGAGGGGGCTAATGTCGTGTTTCGTTTCGTGTCGCCAGCCCTAACCCCCGCCGCGCACCGCGCCCGTCGTCTCGCAGAACCAGCGACAGGTGGCCGCAATCCCGTCCCCCAAGGCGATGCGCGGCTGCCATCCCAGCGCACGCAGCCGGCCTGAATCGACCAGCTTGCGCGGCGTGCCATCGGGCCTCGCCGGGTCCGCCACGATCGCGCCGTCGAACCCGATCGCGCGCGCCACCATCGCCGCCAGCTCGCGGATGGTCACTTCCTCGCCCGACCCGACGTTGATCGGCGCATCGTCCGAATAATGCATCATCAGGAACACGCAGGCGTCGGCCAGGTCGTCGACGTGCAGGAATTCACGCCGCGGCGTCCCGCTGCCCCAGATCGGCATCGCCACCGCCCCCGCAACGCGCGCCTCATGCGCCTTGCGGATCAGCGCCGGCAGGACATGACTCGATTCAAGGTCGAAATTATCGCCCGGACCATAAAGGTTGGTCGGCATTGCGGCGATGAAGTCGCAGCCGTGCTGGCGGCGATAGGCCTGGACCAGCTTGACCCCAGCGATCTTGGCGATCGCATACCATTGGTTGGTCGGCTCCAGCGGCCCGGCCAGCAGCGCCTCCTCGCGGATCGGCTGCTCTGCCAGCCGCGGGTAGATGCACGACGACCCGAGGAACAGCAGCTTCTCCACCCCCGATCGGTGCGCCGCCTCGATGACGTTCGCGGCGATCATCAGATTGTCGCGCAGGAAATCGGCCGGGTAACGATCATTGGCCAGGATCCCGCCGACCCTCGCCGCCGCCAGGAACACGGCATCCGGGCGGTTGGCTGCAAACCATGCCCGCACCGCCGCCTGATCCCTCAAGTCCAGCCCCGCACGATCGATGGTCACAATGGTGCACGCCTCGCGCTCCAGCCGGCGCACCAGCGCGGACCCCACCATCCCCCGATGCCCCGCTACGAAGACTCGCTTGCCCGCCAGCGCATAACGCGCCCCAATCATGCCGCCGCCCCGGTCACGGCCGTCCCGCTGATGATCGTCCCATGCGGGGCGCCTAATAGGGGCATGTCACGCGCCCCGGGCGATCGGAGCGGTCTTCATCTCCTCCAGGTCCGCCAGCACCATCTCGCGCGCGAGGTCACGCACCGGCGTCTCGTGCGACCAGCCCAGCTTCTGCTTCGCCTTGCGCGGGTCGCCGATCAGCAGATCGACCTCCGTGGGACGGAAATAGCGCGGATCCACTTCCACCCGGCAATCGCCGCTGCGCTCGCAATAGCCCTTTTCCGCCACTCCCTCGCCATCCCAGCGCAGCGTGATCCCGGCATCGGCGAACGCCCATTCGACGAAATGCCGCACCGGCGTCGTCTCGCCGGTCGCCAGCACATAATCGTCCGGCTCGTCCTGCTGCAGCATCATCCACATGCCGCGGACGTAGTCTCGCGCATGGCCCCAGTCGCGCCGCGCATCGAGGTTGCCGAGATACAGCCGCTCCTGCCGCCCCAGCCTGATCGCCGCCGCCGCCCGCGTAATCTTGCGCGTGACGAACGTCTCGCCGCGTACCGGGCTCTCGTGGTTGAACAGGATGCCGTTGGAGGCGTGCATCCCATATGCCTCGCGATAATTCACCACGATCCAGTAAGCGTACAGCTTCGCCACGCCATAGGGTGATCGCGGGTAGAAGGGCGTCGTCTCGCGCTGCGGCACTTCCTGCACCAGCCCGTACAACTCCGACGTCGACGCCTGGTAGAACCGCGTCGTCTGCTCCAGCCCCAGGATGCGGATTGCCTCCAGCAGCCGCAAGGTGCCGATCGCATCGGCGTTGGCGGTATATTCGGGCGATTCGAAGCTCACCTGCACATGGCTCTGCGCCGCCAGATTGTAGATTTCGGTCGGCTGCACCTGCTGCACCAGCCGGATCAGGTTGGTCGCGTCGGTCAGGTCGCCATAATGAAGGTGAAAGCGAGGATCGTCTTCGTGCGGATCCTGATAGATATGTTCGATCCGCCCCGTGTTGAACGAAGATGATCGTCGCTTCACGCCATGGACCTGATAGCCCTTGGCCAGCAGCAATTCGGACAGATACGCCCCGTCCTGCCCCGTCACGCCGGTGATCAGCGCCACCTTTCGCTGCGACATCATGTTTTCCCCGCCCCGTTAACCATGAGGCTAGGCGACGTTACTGGCGCCGGCAAGCCACAGGCGACGAAATGATGTGCCGCGGCAGGATCCTTGCCGCGCCGCAATGCGTTGATCCGTCGACCAGTCGGTCGCGCGGCGCCCCAGCGATCCCAACCCGTTGAAAAGCGGTGTATTCAGGAAAACGGTAATCGACTCTTTCGATCACCCACATTCAATATAAACGATTGGATCACTCGCTGCGGCGCACTATCTCGGGGCCTCGGATACACCCAAGGAGTTACGCATGTCGCTTATCGGCACGACCATCAAGCCGTTCGAGACCCAGGCCTACAAGGACGGCAAGTTCATCACCGTCACCGACGCCGATACCCGTGGCAAGTGGGCGGTGTTCTTCTTCTACCCGGCCGACTTCACCTTCGTGTGCCCGACCGAGCTGGAGGACCTCGCCGATCATTACGAGACGTTCCAGAAGATGGGCGTCGAGATCTACTCGGTGTCGACCGACACGCATTTCAGCCACAAGGCATGGCACGACACCTCGCCGGCGATCGGCAAGATCAAGTTCACCATGCTGGGTGACCAGAACCACACCATCTCGAACAATTTCGAGATCCTGCGCGCTGGCCAGGGCCTCGCCGATCGCGGCACCTTCGTCGTCGATCCCGATGGCGTGATCCAGCTGATGGAAGTCACCAGCGAAGGCGTCGGCCGCAACGCGGTCGAGCTGCTGCGCAAGATCAAGGCGGCGCAGTACATTGCGGCGCACCCGGGTGAGGTTTGCCCGGCGAAGTGGGAAGAGGGTGAAACCACGCTCGCCCCGTCGCTCGACCTCGTCGGCAAGATCTGAGCGGCAACGCACCGATCATGGACGGGGCAGCGTAACGGCCCCGTCCAGAACGCCGTCATGCCGGGCCCGTCCCGGCATCCACCACCCCGCAGGCGCGCCCCCGCGCCCGGTATGCGGGACAAGGATGGGCCCCGGCCACGCGGCCGGGGCGACGACGGTCCCCCCACCTGCCCTCACGCCAGCGGTGCGGCGCCCTCCCCCCGCGTCTCCCCCCTGCCCCCGACGCGAGGCCGCACCGCTGACGTGACGGCAGACAGCAATCACGAAAAGGGCTTTTGATGCTCGACCAGAACCTGAAGACCCAGCTCAAGGGTTATCTCGCCAACATCCGCCAGCCGATCGAGCTGGTCGCCTCCACCAACGACAGTGCCAAGTCGCGCGAGATGATGGAGCTGCTGGACGAGGTCGCCGCGCTGTCCGACCAGGTCAGCGTGGTGCGCGCCGACGACGACCAGCGTCGCCCCTCGTTCCTGATCCGCCGTGTCGGCACCGACATCGGCGTGCGCTTCGCCGGCGTGCCGATGGGGCATGAATTCACCTCGCTCGTCCTCGCGCTGCTGCAGGTCGGCGGCCACCCGTCGAAGCTGTCGCAGGAAGTGATCGCGCAGGTCCGGGCGCTCGACGGCGACTATCAGTTCGAAAGCTATTTCTCGCTCACCTGCCAGAACTGCCCCGACGTGGTGCAGGCGCTGAACCTGATGAGCGTGCTCAACCCGCGCATCCGCCACGTCGCGATCGAGGGCGGCGCCTTCCAGGACGAGGTCGAGGCGCGGCAGATCATGTCGGTCCCGGCGATCTTCCTCAACGGCGAGCCGTTCGCGCAGGGGCGCATGGACGTGGAGCAGATCCTCGCCAAGCTCGACACCGGCGCGGTCGCCCGCACCGCGGAGAAGATCTCGGCCAAGGAGCCGTTCGAGGTGCTCGTCGTCGGCGGCGGTCCGGCCGGCGCGTCGGCGGCGATCTATGCCGCGCGCAAGGGTATCCGCACTGGCATCGCCACCGAGCGGTTCGGCGGCCAGGTGCTCGACACCATGTCGATCGAGAATTTCATCTCCGTCCCGCATACCGAGGGGCCCAAGCTGGTCGCCCAGCTCGAGCAGCATGTCGGCGACTATGACGTCGACGTGATGAACCTGCAGAAGGCAGCGAAGCTCGTCCCGGCGACGCAGGAAGGCGGCCTCCACGAAGTGACGCTGGAAAGCGGCGCAACGCTGAAGGCGCGCACCGTGATCCTGTCGACCGGCGCACGCTGGCGCCAGATGAACGTGCCGGGCGAGGACGCCTATCGCAACAAGGGCGTGACCTATTGCCCGCACTGCGATGGCCCCTTGTTCAAGGGCAAGCGCGTCGCGGTGATCGGTGGCGGCAATTCGGGCGTTGAGGCCGCGATCGACCTCGCCGGCATCGTCGCCCATGTGACGCTGATCGAGTTCGACCGTGACCTGCGCGCCGACGCGGTGCTTCAGCGCAAGCTCGCCAGCCTCCCGAACGTGAAGGTCATCACCTCTGCGCTCACCACCGAGGTGAAGGGCGACGGCAGCAAGGTGACCTCGCTCACCTACAAGGATCGCAATCACGACACGCTGCATGAGATCGAGCTGGAGGGCATCTTCGTCCAGATCGGCCTCGTCCCCAACACCGAATGGCTGAAGGACACGGTCGCCCTGTCCAACCGCGGCGAGATCGAGATCGACCATCGCGGCGAAACCTCGCGCCCCGGCATCTTCGCGGCCGGCGACTGCACGACCGTGCCGTACAAGCAGATCGTGATCGCGATGGGCGAGGGGTCGAAGGCGTCGCTCTCGGCGTTCGACTATCTCATCCGCCTGCCCGCCGACCTCGCCGAGGCAGCCTGATCCACCAGCCCCGGCGCCCGCGCGGGCGCCGGGGCGACCGGCCCGCCCCTGTTGTCTTAAGCTCGCCGCAATGCTCAGGCGTTAGGGCGGCGCCAGACACAGGGAAGCGGAGCATATGGCCTATCTCGTCACCGGCGTGGCCGGGTTCATCGGTGCCGCCGTCGCGCGGCAACTGCTTGATCGCGGCGAGCAGGTCGTCGGCATCGACAATCTCAACGATTATTATGCCGTCCAGCTGAAGCACGATCGCCTCGCGACGCTCGCCGGAGCGAACTTCACCTTCACTGCTGTCGACATCGCCGACCAGGCGGCGCTCACCGCCGCGCTGGCACCGCACCGCATCACCCATATCGTCCATCTCGCCGCGCAGGCGGGCGTGCGCTACTCGCTCACCAACCCGCACGCCTACGTCCAGTCGAACGTCGTCGGGCAGGTCAATCTGCTCGAATATGCCCGGTCATGCGACGGCCTCGTGTCGATGAGCTACGCCTCCTCCAGCTCGGTCTATGGCGGCAATACCAAGCTGCCGTTCGCCGAGGATGATCGCGTCGACGCGCCGGTCTCGCTCTATGCCGCGACCAAGAAGTCGGACGAGCTGATGGGCCATGTCTATGCCCATCTCTATCGCGTGCCGCTGACCGGCCTCAGGTTCTTCACCGTCTACGGCCCGTGGAGCCGCCCCGACATGGCGACCTGGCTGTTCACCGACGCGATTCTGAAGGGCAAGCCGATCCGCGTCTTCAACAATGGCGACATGAGCCGCGATTTCACCTTCATCGACGATATCGTCTCCGGCGTGATCGCGGTGACCGACAGCCCGCCGGCCGACGATGGCAGCCGTCCGCCGCACCGGGTCTACAACATCGGCAACAACAAGCCCGAACGGCTGTTGCACATGATCGACGTGCTGGAGGATGCGATCGGCATCAAGGCGGTGCGCAGCCTGGAGCCGATGCAGCCCGGCGACGTCCCGGCCACTTATGCCGACATTTCCGCGATCCAGCGCGACCACGGCTTTGCCCCCACCACCCCGATCGAGGTCGGCATCCCCCGCTTCGTCGACTGGTTCAAAAGCTACCACGGCATCGCCTAGCGCCGTCCTTCGTCATTCCCGCGCAGGCGGGAATCCATAATCGCAACCCTCGCCGCGCACGCGGCGCCGCTGTCCTACATCCCTCCAACGCGCCTATGTTCTTCTTCTGTTCCAACGCAGGAGAGGAATATGATCGACGATCTCATCAACGGCGTGATCGACCGTGAGGGCGGCTACGTCCACCATCCGGCGGACCGCGGCGGCGCGACTCGCTGGGGCATTACGGAGGCGGTGGCCCGCGCCAACGGCTATGCCGGCGACATGCGCCATTTCGCGCGTGAGGCCGCCGCCGTCATCTACCGCCGCATCTACTGGCAGCGCCCCCGGATCGATGACGTGGCGCAGCGCGCGCCGAGCATCGCAGCCGAATTGTTCGACACCGGCGTCAACATGGGGCCGGCGGTCGCCGTCGCCTTCCTCCAGCGCGCGCTGAACGCGCTCAATCGCGGCGCACGCGATTACCCGGACATATTGCTCGACGGCCGCATCGGTCCGCAGACGCTGGGCGCGCTCGACGGCTTCCTCGCGACGCGCGGCGCGGCCGGAGAGACGGTGCTGCTCAAGGCGCTCGAGGCGCTGCAGGGCGAACGCTACGTCTCGCTCGCCGAGCGCCGCCCCGCAAACGAGGCATTCCTCTACGGCTGGCTCGCCAACCGCCTCGTCTGAAGGAGAAGGCAAAATGGCATTGCTCGATACCATCATCGGCCCGGTCGCCGGGCTGATCGACAAGATCATCCCCGATCCCAAGGCGCGCGAGGCGGCGAAGCTCGAATTGCTCCGCCTCGAAGGATCGCAGGAACTCGACCGGCTGAAGGCACAGATGGCCGCTGTGCTGGCGGAGGCGGAATCGCCCGATCCCTGGACCAGCCGGGCACGGCCGAGCTTCCTCTACGTCATGTACGTGCTGCTGCTCTGGTCGATCCCGATGGGGATCATCGCCGCCGTCAGCCCGTCGACCGCACGGGTCATCGCCAGCGGCATGAACGCCTATCTCTCCGGCATTCCGGAGCCGCTCTACGCGCTCTTCGCCACCGGCTATCTCGGCTACACCGTCGCGCGCGAATGGGGGAAGGCAAAGGCGCGGTGACCTCTTCTCTCCCTCCTGTGCGCAAGGTTCGGGAAGTTTGGCCCCCGCAAAACCCTGCCGTGCCGGCGTCCGGGGGTCTGTTCCACGCCCCCCATCCACCCTACATCGCGCGCCATGAGTGAACAAAGCAGCATGCCCGTCTGGCACGGCACCACGATCCTGTCGGTGCGTCGCGGCGGGAAAGTGGTCGTCGCGGGCGACGGCCAGGTATCGATGGGCCAGACGGTGATGAAGCCGAACGCGCGCAAGGTCCGCACGCTCGGCCCCGAAGGCAAGGTGATCGGCGGCTTCGCGGGCGCGACCGCCGACGCCTTCACCCTGTTCGAACGGCTCGAGGCGAAGCTCGAACGCCATCAGGGCCATCTGATGCGCGCCGCGGTGGAGCTGGCCAAGGACTGGCGCACCGACAAATATCTGCGCAACCTGGAGGCGATGATGATCGTCGCCGACAAGGACGTGACGCTGATCCTCACCGGCAATGGCGACGTGCTGGAACCGGAGGCGGGCATCGCCGCGATCGGCTCGGGCGGCAATTTCGCGCTCGCCGCCGCCCGCGCGCTGGTGGATTATGAAAAGGACGCCGAGACGATCTGCCGCAAGGCGATGGCGATCGCGGCGGAGGTCTGCGTCTACACCAACGATCGCCTCGTCGTGGAAACGCTCGACAGCGCGACCTGACGGGCCGCGCCGGCTGATTGCGACGGATTGCGGCGGATTGTTCCGGGGCGGCGGCTAAGCGCTTGTCTTCCGCCCCGCGTCCGTCCAATCACGGCGTCCATGACCCTCCGCACCCTTACCGCCGGGCGCTTGCTCGCGACCGGCGTCGCCGCGCTGTCGCTCGTCGCCTGCTCGCAGGGCGATGCCCGCCCCAAGACCGCCTCGTCCAAGGCGCCGGCCAAGCCCTATTCGCGCGATCCCTACCCCTCCACCTACCGCGCCTATCCGGGCGTGCCGACGGTGGTGCGCAACGTCACGATCTACGATGGCGAGGGCGGCCGGATCGACAATGGCCAGGTGCTCTTCGCCGACGGCAAGATCGTCGCGGTGGGCGCCAGCGTGAATGCGCCGGCGGATGCACAGGTGATCGACGGCACCGGCAAGTGGGTGACCCCCGGGATCATCGACATTCACAGCCACCTCGGCGACTATCCGACCCCCAGCGTCCAGGCGCACAGCGACGGGAACGAGGCGACCAGCCCGATCACCGCCGATGTCTGGGCCGAACACAGCGTCTGGCCGCAGGACCCGGGCTTCAGCCGCGCGCTGGCCAACGGCGGCGTCACCACGCTGCAGATCCTGCCCGGCTCGGCGAACCTCATGGGCGGTCGCTCGGTCACGCTCAAGAACGTCTATTCGCGCACCATGCAGGGCATGAAATTCCCCGGCGCGCCCTACGGCCTGAAGATGGCCTGCGGCGAAAACCCGAAGCGCGTCTACGGCTCGAAGAACCGCCAGCCCTCCACCCGCATGGGCAATATCGCGGTCGACCGCGCGACCTGGGCCAAGGCGCAGGATTATCGCCGCAAGTGGGACAAGTATGAGGCCGAAGGCGGTGAGCCCCCCGCGCGCGATATCGCGATGGACACGCTGCGCGGCGTGCTGGCGGGCGAGATCCTGATCCAGAACCACTGCTACCGCGCCGACGAAATGGCGATCGTCGAGGATATGGCGAAGGAGTTCGGCTACAAGGTCACCGCCTTCCACCACGCGGTCGAGGCGTACAAGATCGCTGACCTGTTGAAGGCGAATGGCACCTGCGCCGCGGTCTGGGCCGATTGGTACGGCTTCAAGATGGAAAGCTATGACGGGATCGGCGAAAACCTCGCCATCCTCGAAAATGCCGGCGCCTGCGCGATGATTCACTCGGATGACGAAAACGGCATTCAGCGGCTGAACCAGGAAGTCGCGAAGGTGCTCGCCAGCAGTCGCCGCGTCGGCATCAACATCGCGCCGGAAGTGGCGTGGAAGTGGCTGTCGCTCGGCCCCGCCAAGGCGATGGGCATCGCCGACCAGACCGGCAGCCTCGTCCCCGGCAAGATGGCCGATGTCGTGCTGTGGAATGGCGATCCGTACAGCGTCTATACCCGCCCGGAAAAGGTGTGGATCGACGGCGCGCTCCTCTATGATGCCAATGATCCCAAGCGTCGCCCGGTGAGCGACTTCGAGCTTGGCCAGCCCGGTTCGGGAGACGTCAAGTGAAGCGCGCTTTCCTCCTCCTCGCCACGATGCTGGCGAGCCCGGTCGCCGCACAGACGGTCGCGATCACCAATGCGACGATCGCGGTCGGCGATGGCAGCGCCCCGGTCGAAGGCGGCACGGTCGTGTTCCAGAACGGCCGCATCGTCGCTGCCGGCTCCGGCGTCGCCGTGCCCGCCGGCGCGCAAGTGATCGACGGCAGCGGCAAATGGGTCGCGCCTGGCTTCATCGCCGGCTTCAGCGATCTCGGCATCAGCGATGCCGGCGGCGTGCGCGAAAGCAATGACACGGGCGCGCGCACCGCGCCGTTCAACGCCGCGATCGACGTCTCCACCTCGATCAACCCGGCCGAGGTGAAGATCGCCAACGAGCGCTTGGGCGGCGTCACCCGCGCGCTGGTCGCGCCGGAGGCGTCGAACTCGATCTTCGCCGGCCAGGGCGCGGTGATCGATCTCGGCAATGATCCCAATGCCGTCACCCGACCACGCGCCTTCCAGTTCGTCGAGCTTGGCGAAGCCGGCGGGCGTCTCGCCGGCGGCAGCCGCCCGGCGGCCTATGCTGCGCTGCGCGATGCGCTGGCGCAGGCAGAGGATTACCGCCGCAACCCCGCCGCCTTTGGGGGCCGCGAAAAGGACTCGATGGTGAAGCGCGGCGACGCGCAGGCGCTGCTGCGCGTGCTCGACGGCAGCGTGCCGCTCGTCGTCCATGTCGAGCGTGCGAGCGATATCCTGACAGTGCTGGCACTCCCGCGTGAGTATCCCAAGCTGAAGCTGGTGCTGACCGGCGTCACCGAGGGGTGGATGGTCGCGCGTGAAATCGCCGCCGCCCGCGTGCCCGTCATCGCCGCCGCGCTCGCCGATCTGCCGGCGCAGTTCGAATCGCTCGGCGCGACCGAATCCAACGTCGGCCGCATGCGCGCTGCCGGCGTCCAGGTCGCGCTCGCCTCGACCGGCAACAATGGCGGGGAGCATAATCTGCGCCAATATGCCGGCAATCTCGTCGCGATTACCCGCGTGCCCGGCCACACCGGCCTGACCTGGGGCGAGGCGCTCGCCGCGATCACCTCCGGCCCGGCCGCCGCGCTCGGCATGGACAATGAGCTCGGCTCGCTGCGTGCCGGCCGCCGCGCCGACGTCGTGCTGTGGGATGGCGACCCGCTGGAGATTGCCTCCGCGCCGACCGCGGTGTGGATCGATGGCCAGCCCCAGCCGATGCGCTCGCGCCAGTCGCAGCTGCGCGATCGCTATCTGGTGCCGACCGAAGGCGCATTGCCCAAGGCCTATGAGCGCTGAGCAGCAGGTGAGCGGCGGTGGCTGACATGATCGTGGCCCCACCCGCGCGCTCGGCGGACGTCCCCACGCGCGAAGCGGGCATCCCCGCATGATGGCGGAAGCCGGCCTCGCCGCCCTGTGGTTCGCTGCCGCGCTCGCGGCGATGCAATTGCTGCTCGCCGCGCTGGCGGTGAGGCGCGGCGACGATACGCTCGCCAGGGCGGTGCGCCCCGTCGCGATCGTCCAGGGCGGGCTGTCGCTGGTCGCCATGGCCGCGCTGATCGGCGTGTTCCTCCAATCGGACATGTCGGTCGCCTTGGTCGTGGCGAACAGCCATTCGGCCAAGCCGTGGCTCTACAAATTCGCCGGCGCCTGGGGAAACCATGAAGGCTCGATGCTCCTGTGGGTCACCATCCTCGGCCTCGCGGGCGCCGCGGTCGCTGCGCTCGAACGCCGCCTCGCCGAACGCACGCTGACGGCGACACTCGGCGCGCAGGCGCTGATCGCGCTCGGCTTCTACGCCTTCCTGCTCTTCGCCTCGAACCCGTTCGCGCGGCTGGTCAATCCGCCGGCGGACGGTCAGGGGCTCAATCCGCTGCTGCAGGACCCCGGCCTCGCCTTCCACCCGCCGACGCTCTACGCCGGCTATGTCGGCCTGTCGGTCGCCTTCTCCTTCGCGGTCGGCGCGCTCGTCACCCGCGACGTCGGCCCCACCTTCGCTCGCGCGATGCGCCCCTGGGTGCTCGCCGCCTGGGTGTTCCTGACGATCGGCATCACCGCGGGCAGCTATTGGGCCTATTATGAGCTCGGCTGGGGCGGCTGGTGGTTCTGGGACCCGGTCGAGAACGCCTCGCTGATGCCGTGGCTTGCCGCAACCGCCCTGCTCCATTCGGTCAGCGTGCTCGCCACCCGCGATGGGCTGCGCGCCTGGACGGTGATGCTGGCGGTGGTCGCCTTCTCCATGTCGATGCTCGGCACGTTCCTGGTCCGCTCGGGCATTCTGACGAGCGTCCACGCCTTTGCCGTCGATCCCGAACGCGGCCTGTTCATCCTGGTGCTGCTGTCGCTCTACATCGGCGGCGCGCTGGCGCTGTTCGCGACGCGCATCGGCGTGGTGCGGGCGGGCAATACGTTCGAGCTATTGAGCCGCGAGGGGAGTCTGGTGGCCAACAACCTCCTCCTCTCAGTGATCCTCGGCATCGTCCTGATCGGCACCTTCTACCCGATCGTCGCCGCCGCGATGGGCACGCAATTGTCGGTTGGCCCGCCCTTCTTCGAAAAGGCCGCCGGGCCGATCGCGCTCATCCTCGTGGCGATCATGGCGGTCGGGCCGCTGCTGCGCTGGCGCAAGGATGATGCTCAGGCGCTCCTGCAGCGGATGACCTGGCCGATCGCCGCCACCGTCTTCACCGCCGCGGCGCTGGTCGTGTTCGGCGGCGGGATCGGCATCATGCCGCTGATCGCGATCGCGCTTGCCGCCGGGCTCGCGGTCGCCAGCGTCGCGCCGCTGTTCGGCCGCAACCTGCGCCGTACGCCGCTGTTCGTCTATGGCATGGTCGTCGCCCATCTCGGCATCGCGGTGAGCCTCGTCGGCATGGCCGCATCCTCGGCCTATACCCGCGAGACGCTGGTCGCGGCCGGCGTCGGGGAGCCGGCGCGCGTCGGCCCCTATCGCGTCACCTTGCGCGGTATCCGCCCGGTGATCGGCGACAATTGGACCGCGCTGGAGGCCCGGCTTGAGGTGCAGCGCGGCGACGGCCCGGTCACCTTCCTCGCCCCGCAATCGCGCTATTTCTCCAACCCGCCGACGACCACCAACGAAAGCGCGATCCTCACCAGCGCGGACGGCCAGCTCTACACCGTCATCGGCCAGCCCGATGGCGCGGGCCGCTGGCAGCTGCGGCTGTGGTGGAAACCCTGGGTGACGCTGATCTGGTATGGCGGCGGGCTGATCGCGCTGGGCGGCGCGCTGTCGATCCTCGGCCACTGGCTGCGCGATCGCCGGCAGAAGAAGCGCGCGGATGAGGCGGCGGAGGCGCTCGCCTGGGCATGAAGCGCTGGCTCCTCTGGCTACCGCTGGTCGTGTTCCTCGTCCTCGCCGGCTTCGCCGTGCGCGAGCTTCGCCGGCCGAGCGACCGGACGGTCTATTCGGCAATGGTGGGAAAGCCCGTGCCCGACATCACCCTGCCGCCGATCGTTCCGGGCAAGCCCGGCCTCGCGCCCGCTGATCTCAGGACCGGCCAGCCGCGCCTCCTCAACATCTTCGCCAGCTGGTGCGTGCCGTGCATCGCGGAGGCGCCGCAGCTCATGAAGCTTAGGGCGATGGGCATTCCGATCGACGCCGTCGCGATCCGCGACACCGGCCCCGCCATCGCGACCTTCCTCGCCCGCCACGGTGACCCTTATCAGCGGATCGGCGATGATCGAGATAGCCAAGTGCAGCTCTCGCTCGGCTCCTCCGGCGTGCCGGAAACCTTCGTGATCGACGGGAAGGGCGTAGTGGTGAAGCAGCATGTCGGCGACATCCGCGACGATGACGTGGCCGCGCTGGCCGAGGCATGGCGCAACGCCCGGTGAGCGCGCTTCTGCCCCGCATGCTCGCCGCCCTCGCTGCCAGCCTGCTCGCGCTCGCCGGCCCCGCGACTGCGCAGACGCGTCCGCCGGCCGATTACGCCAACGTCCAGCTGCGCGATCCCGCCAAGGAGGCGGAGGCGAAGGCGCTGATGGAAACCTTGCGCTGCCTCGTCTGTCAGGGTCAGTCGATCGCCGACAGCGACGCCGACATGGCCGGCGACATGCGCAGCCTGGTGCGCCAGCGGATCGCCGCCGGCGACAATGCGACGCAGGTCCGCGACTGGCTGGTCGCCCGCTACGGCGATTACGTGACCTATGATCCGCCGATGAGCGCGGTCACCCTGCCGCTCTGGCTCACCCCGATCGCCCTGCTCGCGATCGGCATCTGGATCGCGCGGTCCAGCTTCCGCAGGCGCCGTCGCCGACACAAGTGAAAGTAGCGAAATAGGACTGGATTTGTCCGTCGCTGCCGCATAGCCTCTTCCACAACAAAAGTTATGGGGAGGGTGCGGCATGACCGTCACTTTGTGGGATCACCCGCTGTCGCCGTACGCGCAGAAGGTGAAGATCGCGCTGCGCGAGAAGGGCGTTCCCTTCGACACGGCGGTGCCCGGCGGGATCGGGGTCGGCGGCGCCGCGGGGGATTTCCTCGCCGCCAATCCGCGCGCGGAGGTGCCCGCGCTGCTCCATGACGGCACTGCCATCTTCGATTCGACCATCATCCTCGAATATATCGAGGATTGCTGGCCCGACCCGGCGCTGCTCCCCGCCACCCCCGCCGATCGCGCCCGCGTGCGGATGATCGAGGAGGTGGTCGACACCCATCTCGAGGCGGTGAACTGGGGCCTCAGCGAATTGCGCTGGTTCCGCCGCGCCGAAGGGCCGCTGGGCGAAAGCCTCGCCACCAGGGCAGCCGAGCAGATCCGCGGCTATCACGCCTGGCTCGAACGCGCGCTCGGCGACCGCCCCTGGTTCAACGGCGACAGCTTCGGCTGGGGCGACCTCAGCGTCGTGCCCTACCTCAACGGCTCCGCCGGGCACGGCGTGCCGCCGGCGCCGGGATCGAAGCTGGCCGACTGGCTCGCCCGCGCCAATGATCGCCCATCGGTGCGCGACACCGTCGCCGATGCCGCCGCGACCGCCTCCACCGGCGGCATGGGCGATGTCGCCAAGCTCCTCGAACAGGGCCTCTTCAAGCGCGAATATCGCGACCACCGGCTCGAATGGATGGTGAAGTCCGGCGGGCTGGAGGTCGTCACCCAGGGCCTTGAGCGCGGCAACATCCGCTTCTCCCCCGATCTCACCTGACCCTCCCTCCGCCAGCCAGAGAAGACCGACCATGCATCTCGTCAGCGATCACATCATCGAGGGCCGGCAGGGCCCGACCTTCGACCAGGCCTATCCCACGATCCCCGGCGCCGACCTCATCGACATCAAGCGCTTCACCGCCGGCCAGCCGTGGGACGATTTCCGCCGCATGCGCGAGGAAGCGCCGGTGATGTGGCATCCGATGCCGGGCAACGGCATCGGCTTTTGGGCGGTGACGAGCTATGATGGCGTGAAGCGCGTCAACGGCGATCCGGAGACGTTCAGCAGCGAGAAGGGCGGCATCCTGATGGCGCTCGGCCCGCAGGAAACGCGTCACCCGGTGCTCTTCTCCGCCTCGACCAACTCGATGATCAACCTCGACGGCCGCCCCCACCGGGAGCTGCGCCGCGAGCACATGCCCTATTTCACCGCCAGCTACATGAAGGGGCTGCGCGCCCGCGTCTCGGCCGAGGTCACCCGCCTGCTCGACACGATGGCCCCGCTCGGCAAATGCGACCTGGTCGAGAAATTCTCGCAACGCCTGCCGATCTTCACCCTGTGCGAAATGCTCGGCGTGCCGGAGGCCGACCGCGAGCGCTTCATCGGCTGGATCCACTTCCTCGAAATGGCGCAGCAGGTTGCGACCGAACAGGCGCAGCAGATCGCCAGCGGCGGCGAGCTCAGCCCGCAGATCCTCGCCTTCATCGAAATGTTCAACAAGAATATCGCCGAGATGTTCGAATACGGTCGCCACATGCTGGCCAAGCGCCGCGCCGATCCGCAGCCCGACCTGATGAGCGCGATCGCCAATGCCATGGTGGAGGGCGATCCGCTGCCCGATCCGTACCTCGACGGCGCCTGGCTGCTGATCGTCTTCGCCGGCAATGACACGACGCGCAACTCGATCTCCGGCGCGATGAAGCTGTTCACCGAAAATCCGGCTGAGAAACAGCGGCTTCAGTCCGACGGCAGCCTGCTGACCAATGCGGTGCACGAGATCACCCGCATGGTCTCGCCGGTCATCTACATGCGCCGCACCGCGACCCGCGATACCGAGATCGAGGGGCAGAGGATCGCCGAGGGCGAAAAGGTCATCATGTATTACGGCGCGGCGAATCGTGACCCGAAGATGTTCCCCGATCCCGACCGCTTCGACATCACCCGCGCCAATGCCGAAAAGAACATCGCCTTCGGCCACGGCCCGCACATCTGCATCGGCCGCATGACCGCGCAGTTGCAGCTGGAGGAAGCGTACCGCCAGATCTTCGCTCGCTTCCCCGACATCCGCTGGACCGGCGACATGGACATCGCGCCCAACAATTTCGTCCACGCCGTCCGCCGGCTGGAAGTGGAATTCACCCCCGAACGCGCGGCGCAGGCCGCCTGATGGCCGGCGGCATTGCGGCGGCGGGCGCGCCGCGCTGGATATCCTGGTGGTTCCGCGGCGCGGCGGTCTTCGGCCTCGTCGCGCTGCTGCCGCAATATCTCCTGCCACAGCCGACGGGGGCGGAGCTGGTGGCCTATGGCTTCATCGGCACCGCCGCCGCCTTTCAGCTCGTCTTCTGGGTGATCGCCGGCGATCCCGTCCGCTACCGCGCGCTGATGCTGCCCTCGGTGGCGGAAAAGCTCGCGTTCGGTGTGCCCGCGCTCCTGCTCTTTGCCTCCGGCAAGGCGCCGGCGCCGGTGCTGCTGTTCGGCGCGATCGACCTTCTCCTCGGCCTCGGCTTCTTCCTCGCCTGGCGTGCCATACCAATCCACCGCGCCTGAAATAGGGAGAACGCCGGCTTGACGGCGGGGGCCGGCGCTCTCCACCCTCGCGCATACGTGTGAGGATCACTAGTTAGGCGCCAATGCAGCTTGTAATTGTCGAATCGCCCGCAAAGGCGAAGACCATCGAAAAATACCTCGGCTCCGATTTTCGCGTTCTCGCGAGCTACGGCCACGTCCGCGATCTGCCGGCCAAGGACGGCTCGGTCGATCCCGACGCCGGCTTTGCGATGGAATGGGAAAATTACGCCGACAAGGCCAAGCAGCTGAAGGCGATCGCCGATCTCGCCAAGGATGCCGACCGCCTGATCCTCGCCACCGACCCTGATCGAGAGGGGGAGGCGATCAGCTGGCACGTCCAGGAAGTGCTGGCGAAGCGCAAGGCGCTGCCCAAGAAGGTCGATCGCGTCACCTTCAACGCCATCACCAAGCCCGCGGTGACTCAGGCGATGGCGAACCCGCGTGAGCTCGATACCGATCTGATCGACGCGTACCGCGCCCGCCGCGCGCTCGACTATCTCGTCGGCTTCACGCTCTCGCCGGTGCTGTGGCGCAAGCTGCCCGGCGCCAAGTCCGCCGGCCGCGTTCAGTCGGTCGCGCTTCGCCTGATCGTCGATCGCGAGCGTGAGATCGAGGCGTTTCGCGCGCAGGAATATTGGTCGGTCACTGCCGCCATGGAGCAGGACGGCACGCCCTTCACCGCACGCCTCGTGCAATGGGACGGCAAGAAGCTCGACCGCCTGTCGATCGGCAATGAGGGCGACGCGCTGAAGGCCAAGGCCGCGGTCGAGGCCGGGCGCTTCACCGTGGAGCGGGTCGAGACCAAGCCGGCGACGCGCAACCCGCCGCCGCCCTTCACCACCTCGACGTTGCAGCAGGAGGCAGCGCGCAAGCTCGGCTTCTCCGCCGATCACACGATGCGGATCGCGCAGCAGCTCTACGAGGATGGCGCGATCACCTATATGCGTACCGACGGCGTGCAGATGGACGGCAGCGCCATCGATGCCGCACGCGGCTCGATCGCCAATCGCTATGACGCGAGCTACGTCCCCGACAAGCCGCGCCAGTATCAGACCAAGGCGAAGAACGCGCAGGAAGCGCACGAGGCGATCCGCCCGACCGATTTCAGCCGCGACCGCGTCGGCTCGGGCGACCATGCCCGCCTCTACGATCTCGTCTGGAAGCGCGCGCTCGCCAGCCAGATGGCCTCCGCGCGGATGGAGCGCACCACCGTCGACATGGCGGACGGGACCGGGCGCAACGTGCTGCGCGCGACCGGCCAGGTCGTGCTCTTCCCCGGCTATCTCGCGCTCTACGAAGAGGGGCAGGACGATAGCGCCGACGAGGATGCAAAGCGCCTGCCGCGGATGCGCGACGGCGATTCCCCGGCCAAGAAGTCGGTCGACGCCGAACAGCATTTCACCCAGCCGCCGCCGCGCTTCTCCGAAGCCTCGCTGGTCAAGCGCATGGAAGAGCTCGGCATCGGCCGCCCGTCCACCTACGCCTCAATCATCAAGACGCTGAAGGATCGCGCCTACGTCCGCGTCGAGAAGAACCGCTTCTTCGCCGAGGAGAGCGGGCGGCTCGTGACGGCGTTCCTCGAACGCTTCTTCGAACGATACGTCGGCTATGATTATACCGCCGAGCTTGAGGAGGAGCTGGACGACGTCTCGGGCGGCCGCGCACAATGGCAGGCGGTGCTCGAAAGCTTCTGGCGCGATTTCAAGCCGCGCACCGCCGAGGTGATGGAGTTCAAGCCGAGCGAAGTCACCGAACAGCTCGACGCCTTCCTCGCGCCCTATCTCTTCCCCGATCGCGCGGACGGCAGCGATGCACGGCTGTGCCCCAATTGCGGCAATGGCCGGCTCGCGCTGCGCGGCGGCCGCTTCGGCGCGTTCATCGCTTGCTCCAATTACCCCGAGTGCAAATACACCCGCCGCTTCGCACAGGCGGGCGCCGAGGGCGGCGACAGCGGTGAGCCCGAACAGCTCGGCCATGATCCGGAAACCGGCCTCCCGGTCGAGCGCAAGTCAGGGCGCTTTGGCCCCTATATCCAGCTCGGCGAGGGCAAGGATGCCAAGCGCGCCTCGATCCCCAAGGATGTGGGCGAGCTCGACCTCGAAATGGCGCTGAAGCTCCTCAGCCTGCCGCGTACGATCGGCCAGCACCCCGAAACCGGCAAGGACATCGTCGCCTCGATCGGCCGCTACGGCCCCTATCTGCAGCATGACGGGAAGTACGCCCGGTTGCAGAGCACCGCCGACGTGTTCGAAACCGGCATGAACGCCGCCGTGGTGAAGCTCGCGGAGGCCGCCGCCGGCGGTGGCCGCCCGCAGCGCGGCTCGCGCGAACCGCTCAAGGTGCTGGGCAAGCATCCGCGCACCGAGGCGGAGCTGAAGCTCATGGAGGGCCGCTACGGCCCCTATGTCACCGACGGCGAAACCAACGCCACTCTGCCCAAGACGATCGCTCCCGATGCACTGACGCTGGAGGAGGCCGCGCAGCTCATCGACGCGCGCGCCGCCATGCCGAGCAAGGGCAAGGCCAAGAAGAAGGCGCCCGCCAAAAAGGCCGCACCCAAGAAAGCCGCCGCCCCGAAGACCGCGGCCGCAAAGAAGGCACCGGCCGCGAAGACGGGCGCCAAGAAGACGGCCGCCAAGAAGGAAGCCGCGGCGGAATAAACACCGGCCGGCCGGCCCCTGCCCCGCAGGGCCGGCCGTTCCGGCGCGGGAAAAACCCTTTCCATGCAAGAAAGGTCACCCCGCCGCCGCGCCGATCGGCAAACGCCCGATCCGCGTTTGCTGCGCCTCGAAGCTGCCCCACTCCGCGCGTGATCCTCCGAACAGGTATGGCGCACGCGACCAGGATCGCCGTCGTCAGCGGACAGCCACCACCGATCCACGCAGCACATCAGGCCCGCCGACCCGCCTTCCTCGGCACGCACGCGCTCTTGCATCTGCTTGCGCCGCCCGGCGCTGCTGCCACGCGCCCGTGACAGGAAATCGGGCCGGCAGGCTCGACACGGCGCTGGCAATTGGCGTCCTACGCGTCGTCATCGGACAACGCACACCCGATCCGCAGCGCTACCCGACACCGGGCCCACCCGCCCTCGCCACCTACGCCCGCTCTTATCTGCATTCGGGCCCGCGCGGTAGCTACGCGTCGCGCGATAGGGGGTCGGCTCCGCGGGATCGGCACGCCACATACGGTCGCAACCTCGCCGTCGCCGCCACTCATCCGCGCGGCCCAGCCCGGACCAATCCAGCCCAAACCGGCGACCCGCCGGGCCTCACCGCGCCCGACCGCCTGCATCTGCTTTGGCCGCCCCCACGGCTGTCACCCTCTTATGAGGGACGGATCGGCTGGCGCGGTTCGTCTCGCGCGAGCGGATCGTCGCGGTGGCTATCGGCCAGCTCCCCCCTACCCGCGCCCGTCGACGCAGCGGCCCGTCCGGGCGCGCCATACAGGCACGCATCCGCTTGCGCTGGCTTGCGCGGCTGTTACGCTCCGATGATGGGGGATCGGATCGGCTGGCTCGATACGGCGCGCGCGATCGGCATCGTCGCGGTCGTCATCGGTCATTTCACCAGCGATCCCGCGGTGCGCGCGGCGATGTTCCATTTCCACATGCCGCTGTTCTTCATGCTGTCGGGCATCGTCTTCGGCACGCCCGCCCCCGCGCGCCTAATTCGGCGCCGCGCGGCGACCTTGCTCCTGCCCTATGCCGCCTGGCTGCTGGTGATCGCGCTGTCCGACGCGGCGATCGCGGCGGTTGCCGGGTATCAGGCCTATCTGCCGTGGGATCATCCCCCGGCGGCGCTCGCCCGGTTGCTGCTCGGCGGCACGTTCCTCGTCGCCCCGTTCGGCATCTTCTGGTTCGTCACCTGCCTCTTCGTCACTCAGATCCTCGCTGCCCTCCTGCTGCGGCTGCCCGCGCGCTGGCTCCCCGCCACCGCCGCTGCTGCCCTCGCCGCGGCGTTGCTGATGCCCGCCCTCCCCAATCCCTGGGGGGTGATCAGCGTGCCGCTGGCGCTGTTCTTCTTCCTCGCCGGCATCCTCCACCACCGTCACGCCGACCGGCTTGGCGGGCCGCTGACGCTCGCGGCGATCGCGCTCGCGCTCCTCGCGCCGCTGTCACGCCCGCTCGACCTCAAGGTCGCGGACGCCGGCACGCCGCTCTTCAGCATCCTCGCCGCGCTCGGCCTGTGCCACCTGATCCTGCTGGCCGCGCGCCGGCTGCCCCGCTCGCCCGCCATCGAACGGCTCGGTCAGGCCAGCCTCGTCATCATGTATGTCCACCTGACGCTTTATTACGCGTTGCGCGACGTGCTCAGCGCGCCGCTGCTCGCCCCCCTCGCGCTTGGCTTCGGTGTAGCCTTATGGATGCTGCTGGATCGGTTCGATGCGACCCGCTGGCTGATGCTGGGCAAAGCGCGGCCGAATAACTCCGCCAACAGGCCGGTTGTACCCCGCCTCCACCACGAGCGTGCGTAATTCGCGGCCAAACTGCTCCAGGATTTCGCGCTTGTCCCAGCGCGCCGCGGCAAGCCGCCGTCCCGCCGCCCCCATCGCCGCGCGCCGCACCGGATCATCGATCAACGACGCGATCGCGTCCGCCAGCGCGCGCGCGTCATGCGGCGGCGTCAGCAGCCCGGCCCCGCCCAATTCTCGAGCAATTCCCGTACCTTCGTCCGCCGTGGCAATCACCGGCCGCCCCGACGCCAGCATGTTGGGCAGCTTTGACGGCAGCACCAGATCCGCCGCTCCCGCGATCTGCGGCAGTACATGCACACTCGCCAACGCCAGAAGATCGCCCAGCAGTTCGGTCGGCTGCAGGTCATGGATCATCACCCCACTCCCCCGCGCCGCCCCCTCCAGCGCTGCCCGGTTGGCGCCATTGCCGCAGATCACGAACTGGATATCGGTCCGCCAGCCAAGCAGCCGGGCCGCCTCGACGACGAGCTCAACGCCTTGTTTTGCCGCTATATTCCCGGAATATAGCACCACATGCGGCCGCCCGATGCGCCATTCGCGACGATAGGGCGACTCAGCCTCCGCCCGATGGACGACCGCCGGATCAGCCCAGTTCCTGAACTCGAACACGGCTGCACCGCGCCCCAGCTTCGCCGCGAGCCGCTCGCACATCGCCGGCGAAATGCTGCTCACCCGGTCCCCCGACAGCGCCCAGCGCTCGACCGCGCCCAGCAGCGCGGCGGTTTGCCGGCCACCCGGCAACTGCCCCGTCGCCAGCGCAACCTCGAGCTCGAGATCCTGGACATGGATCCACAAGGGCCGCCGCACGCATGTGGCGACGAGCCGCGCCACCGCGGTCGACAGGATCGATGGCGCAATTGCGACAATCACGTCGGGCCGCCGGCGCCAGCACGCTCGCAGCATCGCCCAAGTCGCTAGCAGGGCGAAGCTCAGATGATGGAGGATGCGTCGCCAACCACGCGGGACCGAGGGCACGAAGTGCGGCAGCCGTGTCACTGCAACCCCGCCCTCGCACCGGTGCGTCACCTTGTAGTGGGAGTAGCCCGGCAGCACCGACCAATGCGGGTAACAGGGCGTGCCACAGATGACACGAACTTCATGGCCATCCGCCAGCATTTCGGCCATGCCGCTGGTATAAACAGCAATGCCGACCGGTTCGGGCGCGTAATTGTGACCGAGCACAAGGATGTCGAGCGGCGTCTCGGTCATCGGATCTGACCAAAGTCAAAGATCAGGCGCTGGCGTGCCCCCGCCGCCCCCGCGTCTCCATTGCCCATCAAGCTGCCCCCCGGCGCCGTTGCTTCGGCAGGGGCAAGCTTCACTGATTACTGACAAATGTCCAGAGCGGATTAACCATCTTCGTGCGGCAAGGGAATGCGAGCAATTCTGCTCCTTGTGATGCTAGAACTTCGGGCCCGCAACTGCCCGAACCGCCCGCTTCGGCTTTTCATCGATCAGCTTTGCGATTGCTGGGGACCGCGCATCCGCATGGGCGTAATCACGCGCCGACATCCCGGCGATATTGTCGGTCTGGTCGGGGTTTGCGCCCGCGGCAAGCAGGCTGCGGACCATCGGCAGATCGCGCTTCTGCACCGCGCGGATCAGCGGCGTCTCGCCCCCGCCATTGCCCAAATTGGGGTTGGCCTTGTTCGCGGTCAGCACGTCGACAATCGCGTTTTGGCCGTATTGGACCGCGAGGAGCAGCGGCGTGTCGCCGCGGCCATCGCGCATGTTGGGATCGGCGCCACGCTGCAGAAGGAAGCGCAGGTACGTCGAGTCACCGCGCTTCACCACGATGTGGAGGGCCCCTTCGCCGGTCGTGATGTCGCGCGAGTTGACGATCCGCTGCCCGGGCTGGTCGAGCATCTTCACCACCGTGTCGCCATCGGCTTTGCGCACCGCCTCCAGAAACTTGTAGCCCTGGGACTGCTGCTGCGCAGCGGCCGGTACGGCGGCAGTGATCAGGAGGGGAACGAGCAGGCGGCGCAGCGTCTTCACAGGCAGAAGGTCCATCCGATGGTTGCGATCGCGGCCTTAACAGATCAAGGCTGGCGATGCCATGAACGTCCGCCTTCTCATCAGCCTAGCCCCCCTCGCCCTCCTCGCCTGCTCGCCCGCCGCGACCCCGACGCGCCCGCCGCTGGAGGGCGCGCGGATCGGTGGACCGATGAGCTTGATCGATCAGGATGGGAAACCGTTCAGCGATCAGGCGCTGAACGGCAAATATCGCATCGTCTATTTCGGCTACACCTTCTGCCCCGACGTCTGCCCGGTCGACGTGCAGAATATCGGCGCCGGCCTGAAGCTGCTGGAGAAGAGCGATCCCGCGCTCGCCGGGCGGATCGTGCCCGTCTTCATCACCATCGACCCGGAACGCGACACGCCCGCGGTGCTCAAGCAATTCGTCTCCGCCTTCCACCCGCGGATGATCGGGCTGACCGGCACGCCGGAAGAGATCGCCAAGACCGCAAAGGACTACGCGATTTTCTACCAGCGTGGTAAGGGCACGTCCGGCGGCTATCTGATGGATCACAGCCGCCAGGCCTATCTCATGTCCCCGGACGGCAAGCCGCTCGCGCTGCTGCCGCAGGAGGGACCGCCACAGGCCATCGCCGACGAGATCAAACGCTGGGCTGAATGACGCGCTTCTGGGAAGACACACCGCTCGACAAGCTTGACCGCGCGCAATGGGAAGCATTGTGCGACGGCTGCGGCAAATGCTGCCTGCACAAGCTTGAGGACGAGGAAACGAACGAGCTTTACCCGACCAACGTCGCGTGCCGCCTGCTCGACCGGCGCACCGGATTCTGCTCGAACTACAAGCACCGGCATGCCTATGTGTCGGAATGCGTGCGGCTTTCGATGCGCAATGTCGACGCGATTGAGTGGCTGCCCTCGACCTGCGCCTATCGCCTCCGGCTGCACGGCGAGCAGTTGCCCGAATGGCATTACCTCGTGTCCGGTGATCGCGAGGCGGTGCATCGTGCGGGCGAATCCGTGCGCGGCTGGACGATCAGCGAAGATGACGCCGGCGAACTGGAATATCACATGGTCGATCGCAAGCTGTGAGCGGATTGTCTCGGCCGGGTGCGCCGGGAGACGCTGGATCATCGATGGCGCAGAAAGTCCACCTTGCCGATCCAGGCCACGCGATTGAGGTGGTTCGGCACCCGACCGCCCGGCGCGTGAGATTGAGCTTCGACCCGCTGAGCGGCCGCGTCCGCCTGACCATCCCGAAACGTGCCTCCGCCGCAAAGGCACTCTCCTGGGCAACGGGCTATGGCGACTGGATCGCGGCGCAGCGCGCCCGACTTCCGCGCGCCCGCCCCTTTGAGGATGGCGCTCAATTTCCGTTCGACGACGACCTGCTCACCATTGTCTGGCAACCTGGCCGGTCGCGGATCGTGCAGCGCGAGGGCGACCTGCTGCTCCTCTCGGGGCCGCCCGAAACAATCGCCCGCCGCGTAGAGACATGGTTGAAGCGCGAGGCGCTGTCATTGCTGGAGGCGGACACGCGTTTTTATGCCGATCGCGCCGGCATCGCGGTGGAGCGCGTTTCGATTGGTGATCCTCGCGGGCGGTGGGGCAGTTGCAGCAGCACGGGCGCGATCCGCTACAGCTGGAGACTGGCGCTCGCCCCCGTGGCGGTACGCCGTGCAACCGCGGCGCATGAAGTGGCGCATCGCATCCACATGGATCATTCGCCCGCGTTCCACGCGCTGGTCGAGCAGCTATACGGCAGCGACCCGACGCCACATCGTCAATGGCTGCGCACCCAAGGTGCGACACTTCACTGGTATGGTCGTTCCTCGACGGGCGGCGGCGCCGGGTAGCGACGCTCGCCGCGGGGCTCCCGCGCGGGCGCGCGCGGGTCCCTGCCGGTCACGCGGTCGATCCAGTCCTGATCCAGCCGTTGCGGCGGCGCGGGCTGAGCCGGATCGCCATCCTCGATCACCGGACGCTCGGCGCGCGGCGACGGACGCTCAATGCCGCGGCCATAATCGTCCTCAGGCAGCGGCACCGCGTCGGTGGGCAGCGGCTCCCCATTGTCGTCGACAAAGACGCTATTGTCCGGCTCCCCGAAATAGCTCTCCTCATCGGGTTCGAGCTGCCATTCAGGCAGGGTCACTTCGGTCTCGAACTGCTCGATCGGACGATTGGCCACCGCCTTGGTCATGAACTGAGCAAAGGCGCGGGCCGGCGCGGCGCCGCCCTGCAAGCCGCCGATCGGCTTGGCATCATCCCGGCCCATCCACACGCCCGTCGTCAGGCCGGAGGAGAAGCCGAGGAACCAGCCGTCCTTGGAGGATGAGGTGGTACCGGTCTTGCCCGCCACCGGGCGACCGATCTGCGCGGCGCGGCCGGTACCGGTATTCACCGCCGTCTGCAGCAGGTCGGTCATCTGGGCGGCCACATAGGGCGCGACCAGGACGCGGCTGCGATCGACCTCATGCTGATAGATAACCTCGTTGTTCGCCGTCACCTTGGTGATTCCGTACGGCATCACAGCGACACCCTTGTTCGCGACACTGGCAAACGCCCGGGTCATGTCGATCAGGCGCACGTCCGACGTGCCGAGCACCATCGACGGCTGGGTGTTGACTGGGGTCGTGATGCCGAAGCGGCGCGCCATGTCGGCGACGGTGGTGAAGCCGACCTGCTGGCCAAGCCGCGCCGCAACGGTGTTGAGCGAATAAGCAAAGGCGGTCCTCAGCGTCACCTGCCCCGAATAGCGGCGCGAGCTGTTGCGCGGGCTCCATCCGTCGATCGTGATGGGTTCATCCACCACCGTCGTCTCCGGCGTCATCCCAGCCTCGAGCGCGGCAAGATAGACGAACAGCTTGAAGGCTGAGCCCGGCTGCCGCTGCGCCTGAGTCGCGCGATTGTAGATCGACGACACATAATCCTTGCCGCCCACCATCGCGCGCACCGCGCCATCGCGATCGAGCGAGACCAGCGCGCCCTGCGCGCCGCCCGGCGCATTGGCGCGCACCGCGGCATCCGCCGCGCGCTGCATGTTGAGATCGAGCGTGGTCCACACCTCGAGCGGCTTTTCCGTCTCGTCGATCAGCAGCTCGAGCTGAGGCAACGCCCAGTCGGTGAAATAGCGCACGCTGTTCTGCTTGGGCTCGGGCGCGAGCTTGACCGCCTGCGGATCGGCCTCGGCCGCCTCCGCGGCGCTGATCACGCCATTCTCGGCCATGACATTCAGCACGACCTGTGCGCGGTCCACCGCGGCCTGCGCGTCAGCGGTCGGCGAATAGTTCGACGGTGCCTTGACCAGCCCCGCGATGATCGCCGCCTCGCTCAGCGTCAGGCGATTGGCGCCATGGCCGAAGAACTTGCGCGACGCAGCGTCGATGCCATAGGCGCCGCCGCCATAATAGACCTTGTTCAGGTACAGTTCGAGCACTTGTTCCTTGGTGAACTTGCGCTCCATCGCGAGCGCCAGAATCCACTCGCGGAACTTGCGGCCGAACTTCTTCTGATTGTTAAGGAAGACGTTGCGGGCGAGCTGCTGCGTGATCGTCGACCCGCCCTGCACCCAGCGACCGCGATCAAAGCGCACCTTCACCGATCGCGCGACTCCGATCGGGTCGACGCCGAGATGGCTGTAGAAGCGCTTGTCCTCCACCGCGATCGTCGCATCGCGCATGATCCGCGGGATGCGATCGAACGGCAGCCATTCGCCATAGCTCGGCCCGATCGACACCAGCACAGTGCCGTCGGCGGCATGGACCCGGATCATCTGGCCATTGGGCGAGGATTTCAGCTCATCGAAGGAGGGGAGCTGCGTCCGCGCGATGTAAACGGCGGTGAGCAGCGCACCAAAGGCAACGACGGCCAGCGCGATCAGGATCTTGATCGCGATCGACAGGCGTCGACGCCAGGGCGAGCGGGGAACAGGGCGACGGGCCATCGGATGCGATCTGGCGGATAGTAGCTTAGGCTGGGCTTAACAAGGTAAGGTCGCCTGCCGCAGCAACAGAACATGTTGGCGCGCAAAGTGTCGCGCGCGCAACATCTACACGACGGATCTTCTCGCCCGCCGTGTGCCGGGGCTTACTTTCGCGGGCGGAAATCCAGGCTGACGGAGTTCATGCAATAGCGAAGGCCGGTCGGCGGCGGACCGTCGGGAAACACGTGACCAAGGTGGCTGTCGCAACGCGCGCACCGCGATTCGATGCGGATCATCCCGTGGCTGGTGTCACGATGATCAGTCACTGCATCGGGCGCGATCGGCTGGGTAAAGCTCGGCCAGCCCGATCCCGAATCGTATTTGTCAGCGCTGTCGAACAATTCGAGCGCACAGCCGGCGCAATGATAGATGCCGTCGGCCTTGTAATCATTGTACTTGCCGGCAAACGCCCGTTCGGTGCCTGCCTCTCGCAGCACGTGATATTGTTGGGGCGTGAGCCGCTCTTTCCATTCGGCTTCCGACAGGTTCAACTGATCCATGGGCGACTGGTCTCCGTAACTTGTCCTGCATCTGGTAGCGCGCGATGCACGGTGCAAGTCACGCGTTGGACCAGCGCGCCCAGATTGCGGTGGGCAGCACCAGGCCGCGTGCCTCCTCGCGCACGCCCAGCTCGCCGCATTCGACGGTGCCAGGCAGGTCGGCGAAGGCCTGGCGCAGCATCTCGCCGATCGCCAGCGCGGACATCCGCACGGCATAGACGGTGAGGAACAGCGCCCGCGAATGGGCGTCGAGGAGCTGGCGGCAGTCGGCAATCAGCCCCGGCAGATGCTCCTCCAATCGCCAGATCTCGCCGTCCGGGCCACGACCATATTTGGGCGGATCGAGCAGGATCGCGTCATAGCGGCGGCCACGGCGGACCTCGCGCGCGACGAACTTCGCCGCATCGTCGATGATCCAGCGCACCGGGCGATCGGTCATGCCCGATAGCTTCGCATTGGCGCGCGCCGCCTCGACCGACTTCTTGGACGCGTCGACATGGACCATCTTCGCGCCGGCGGCCGACAAAGCGAGCGTGCCGACGCCGGTATAACCAAACAAATTCAACGCTTCAGGCTCACTGACGCCCTCCAGCCGCTCGCGTAGCCAGGACCAGACGGGCGCCATGTCGGGGAAGAAGCCGAGGTGGCGGAAGGGCGTGTTCTGCGCGGTGAAGCGCACGGTACCGGGGCCGACGCCCCAGGCGAGCGGCCAGCCGTCTCGCGGGACAGGACGGGTATAATGCCACTGACCGCCACCCTCCTCGTCGCTGCCGGGAATGAATTCCCCGTGCGATTTCCAGTCGTTACTGGCCGGGGCCCAGAGCGCCTGCGGTTCGGGGCGGATGAAGCGATAGTCGCCGTAGCGCTCGAGCTTTCGACCATGGCCGCAATCGACGAGGCCATAGTCGCTCCAGGGTTCACCGATGAGCGTGTCGAGTTTCATGGGAGCAGCGTTACCGCCATGCTGATGGACTTGGAACCGCCGGGCGGGATCAGGAAGATGCCGGCTTTATCAATGAATTCACCGGCATAGCCCTCCGGATCGGCGATGCCGTGCCATGGCTCGACGCAGATGTAGCGGGCGCCGGGCTTGGTCCAGATGCCGAGCATCGGAGTGTCGGGAAAGTCGATCCGCAGATGCGGCCCGCCAGGCGCACCGTAAGTGACGCTGGAGGAGCGGACATTGTCCCACACCAGCGCGTCATGCGCGAACAGATCGTCGGCGAGGTGGAGCGTCCGGCCGTCCAGCGGGGATGGGAGCGAACCGGCCTTGATCGTGCCGTCATCGGCGATGGGCCGGACGCCATCCGGCTCATTTTGGCCAAAAGTGATGACATGCTGGCCACGTTTCGCGCCGCCCGGCAGCGGCCAGGCGAACGCGGGGTGAAAACCGAAACTCGCCGGCAGTTCGTTTTGGTTCGGATTGCTGATGAGGATGTCGGTTCGCAGCGTCGCGCCGTCGAGGCGGAAGGTCGCGTCGAGCGTAAAGGCGAAGGGGTAATGGACGCGCGTTTCGTCGCTGTCTTGCAAGCGGAAGGTGACGTGGGTCGGGCCGTGCTCGATCGGCGTGAACGGCAGGCGGCGGGCGAAGCCGTGCTGCTTCATCGGATATTCGCGGCCGCCGATGCGGATCACCTCGCCCGCAGGCTTGCCGACGACGGGGAAGAGCAAGGGGGAGCGGCCGGTCCAGAAGGCAGGATCGGCGTCGGTCATCAGCTCGCGGCCGGCGGCGTCCTTCAACGAGGACAGTTCCGCGCCGAGCGGGTTGATCGCCGCCGACAGATGATCGTTCGCGATGGTGATCCAGTCGGTCACTTTGCCTCCTTCATCGTCATCCCCGCCTAGCGCGGGGATGACGACCATGTGTCAGCCGCGGAGCGACGCGCCCAGTTTGGCGGCGGCGGCGACGACCTTGTCGGCGATCGTCTTCAGCTCGGCCTCGACGAACGCCTTGTCGCCGGGCTGGAGCACGATCTCTACCGCCATCGAGGTTTCGCCGTCCTTGGTGAAGACGTCGAACACGCGGGCGGAGACGATCGCGGCCTTGTCCGCGCCCTTCACTGCGCGCGCCAGTGCATCGGCGGCGACGCCATCGGGCACGAGGAAGGCGAAGTCACGGCGGACGGCCTGGAGAGCGGGCGGCGTATAGGCCGGGCGCATGAAGCCGGCGGAACGCTTTCCGGGGATCGCATCTAGATACAGCTCCACCGCGGCGACGCCGGCGTCGAGATCGAACGCGCGGGTGACATTGGGGTGGAGGATGCCGAAGGCGGCGAGCACCGTCTTTGGCCCGAGCCGCAGCGTGCCGGACTGGCCTGGATGCCAAGCGTCACCGGCTTCACCGAACACCTGCAAATTGTCGACCGGCGCGCCGGCGGCGGCGAGCAGCGCCAGCGCCTCTGTCTTGGCGTCGAACGCATCGAAGCCCTGCGCCTTGCCCGTCTGCCAGTGCCGCGCGCGGCGGTCGCCGGCGAGGACGAGGCTGAGCGTCGGGCGCTCCTTGTCGGCGAGATAGCGGCGACCGATCTCGAACAGGCGGATCGTGCCAGCACCGCGCCGCACGTTGCGCGCGGCGGCGGAGAGCAGGCCGGGCAGCAGCGACGGGCGCATGATCTTCAGGTCCTCGCTGATCGGATTGGCGAGCGTGAAGGCACCGCCACCGAACGGCGCGGCTTCGCCTTCCGAAATGAAGCTCCACGTCACAGCCTCGTCGAGGCCGCGCGCGGCAGCGGCGCGGCGGACGCGGCGTTCCAGCTTCTGCTCCGGCGTGGCGGTCGGCGTCGCGACACCCGGCGCGCGCGGCAGCGGCACGGAGGGGACGTTATCGATACCTTCGATGCGGATCACTTCCTCGACCAGATCGGCCGGGCCGTCCACATCGCGGCGCCAGGTCGGCGGGGTCACCTGCCAATCGTCGCTGACGGTGAAGCCGAGCGACTGAAGGATCGCGCGCTGCCGCTCCGGCGCGACGGCCAGGCCGCCCAGCGTTTCGGCGCGGGCGGGATCATAGGCATAGCTGCGCGTGCCGAGCGGTGGCTCGCCCGCGCGGGTGATGCCCGTCGGCTGACCACCGCACAGGTCGAGCACGAGGCGGGTGGCGATCGCGAGGCCATCGTCGAGGAAGGCCGGGTCGACACCGCGCTCGAACCGCTGGCGGGCATCGCTGGTCAGCATCAGCCTCTGGCCGGTGCGGGCGATATGCTCGGGATCGAAAAAGGCGCATTCGATGATGACGTCGGTGGTCGCGTCCGACACGCCCGATTCCTCGCCGCCCATGATGCCGCCGATGTCATGGACATGGGCATCATCGGCGATGACCGTCATCGTCTGATCAAGCGTGTAGGTCTTGCCGTTCAGCGCAAGCACCGTCTCGCCGGCCTTCGCCTTGCGCGCGACGAGGCCGCCGGAGAGCTTCGCCTTGTCATAGACGTGCAGCGGGCGGCCGAGATCGACGGTGATGTAATTGGTGATGTCGACCAATGCCGAAATCGGCTTCTGACCGATCGCGCGCAGCCGCTTCGCCAGCCATTCGGGCGAGGCGCCGTTGCTGACGCCATTGACGCCCTGCGCGAAGAAGGCGGGGCAGCCGGCGGGATCGTCGGTCCGTACGTCGGGGCCGGGGCCTTCGCCCGCAACCGGCTCTGCCGTCAGCGGCTTCAGCGTGCCGAGGCCGGCGGCGGCGAGATCGCGCGCGATGCCGCGCACGCCCATGCAATCCTGCCGGTTGGGCGTGATCGACACGTCGATGACGGGATCGTTGAGGCCCGCCCATTCGGCATAGACTTCGCCGACCGGCGCGTCGGCGGCCAGTTCGATGATGCCGTCATGATCGTCGCCCAGCTCCAGCTCGCGCGTGGAGCACATCATGCCGTTCGATTCGACGCCGCGGATCGCCGCGACCTTCAGCACCATGCCGTTGGCCGGCACCGTCGCGCCGGGCATGCCGAACACGCCGACGAGGCCGGCGCGCGCATTGGGCGCGCCGCACACGACCTGAAGCGGGCCGTCACCGGCGTCGACCGACAGCACCTGAAGCTTGTCCGCCTGCGGGTGGCGCTCGGCGGTCAGCACCTTGGCGATGCGGAAGGCGGCGAGCTTTTCGCCCGGGTTCTCGACCCCTTCGACCTCAAGGCCGATGCGGGTGAGGCCGACGACGATCTCGTCCAGCGAGGCCGAGGTTTCGAGGTGATCCTTGAGCCAGGAAAGCGTGAATTTCATCTCTATCGTCCGATCACGCCGCGCCGACGCCGCCCGACAGGGTCGGGACGTCGAGGGCGGAGAAGCCATAATGCTTGAGCCAGCGGATATCGCCGTCGAAGAAGGCGCGTAGATCGTCCATGCCGTATTTCAGCATGGCGAGGCGATCGATGCCGCAGCCAAAGGCGAAGCCCTGCCATTCGTCGGGATCGAGCCCGCAGGCGGCGATCACCTTGGGGTGGACCATCCCGCTGCCGAGCACTTCCATCCAGCCACCGTTGGGCACGTCGCCGCCGCCGCCGATCACGCGCTTGCCCTTTTGCAGCGTGTAGCCGACGTCGACCTCCGCCGAGGGTTCGGTGAAGGGGAAATAGCTGGGGCGGAGGCGCAGGACGATGTCGTCACGCTCGAAGAAGGCCTTCAGGAACGTCTCCAGCGTCCATTTCAGGTGACCCATGGTGATGCCCTTGTCGATCACCAGCCCTTCGACCTGGTGGAACATCGGCGTGTGGGTCGCGTCGCTGTCGCTGCGATAGGTGCGGCCGGGCGCGATGATCCGGATCGGCGGCTTGTTCGCCAGCATGGTGCGGATCTGCACCGGCGAGGTGTGGGTGCGCAGCAGGCGCGGGCGCTCGCGGTCCTCCGGCACATGATCGCCGGCGAGATAGAAGGTGTCGTGCATCGCGCGCGCCGGATGGGTTTCCGGAATGTTGAGCGCGGTGAAATTGTGCCAGTCGGTCTCCATCTCCGGGCCGGTGGCGACCGCGAAGCCGAGATCGGCGAAGATTTCCGCCAGTTCGTCCATCACCTGGCTGACCGGGTGGATCGTGCCGGCGAGCGGCGCATCGACCGGCAACGTCATGTCGATCCGCTCGGCGGCGAGCTTTGCCTCCAGCGCGGCGGCCTCCAGCGTGGCCTTGCGGTTGGCAATCGCGTTGGTGACGGCCTCGCGCAGGCCGTGGATCGCGGGACCCTTCACCTGGCGTTCCTCGGGGCTGAGGCCGCCCATCGACTTCAGCAGCGCGGTGACCCGGCCCTGCTTGCCCAGCGCGTCGACGCGCACGGTTTCCAGCGCCTCGAGCCCGGCCGCGGCATCGATCGCGGTCAGCAGGTGCGTCTTCAGGTCGTCAATCTCGGTCATGCTTTCCCGTTCCGTCATTCCACCGCGCCACATCGTCATTCCCGCGGAGGCGGGAATCCATACGCATTGTCTTCTCTACTCGAGCGAAACCGAGGTCGATCGCCAGATCGCGCCATTCGGGATTGCCCTCCTCGATCAGCCGCAGCTTCCAGTCGCGATTCCACTTCTTGAGCTGCTTCTCGCGGGTGATCGCCGCTTCCATCGTGTCTGCAATGTCGAACCAGACCAGACGATGGATCCCGTAGCGGGTGGTGAACCCTTCGATCAATCCTTCGCGGTGCTGGTGGAGGCGGGCGACGAGGTTCGAGGTCACGCCGATGTAGAGCGTGCCATGCCTGCCGCTGGCGAGGATATAGACGCAGGGTTGTCGGGACATCGGGTTCTCCGCTCGCGAGCGTTCGGAGAATATGGATTCCCGCCTTCGCGGGAATGACGGAAATCTTGTTATATGACCGACACGCAAAGGGCGCGGGTGTTGCCACCCACGCCCTTTGTGTCGCTCTGGAAGAAGAGGCTCAAGCCTCGGCCGGCAGCGCCTTCTTCACCTGAGCGACCAGCGCGCTAAATGCTTCGCCTTCGTGCATCGCAATGTCGGCCAGGACCTTGCGGTCGAGGTCGATGTTGGCGAGCTTCAGGCCGTGCATGAACTGGCTGTAGGTCAGACCCTCGGCGCGGACGCCGGCGTTGATGCGCTGGATCCACAGGCCACGGAAGGTCCGCTTCTTAACCTTGCGGTCGCGATACGCATACTGGCCAGCCTTTTCGACGGCCTGCCGCGCGATGCGGATCGTGTTCTTGCGACGGCCGCGGTAACCCTTGGCCTGTTCCAGAATGTTCTTGTGCTTGGCGCGAGTGGTTACGCCCCGCTTGATGCGTGCCATGTGCTAGTTCCTCTCGCTCAACGCAGGCCGTACGGGGCCCAGGCCTTCACCGTCGCGGTGTCGGCCTTCGACAGCACCTTGGTGCCGCGGTTCTGGCGGATGTACTTGCTGTTGTGGCTGATCAGGCGGTGACGCTTGCCAGCGACGCCGTGCTTGAGCAGGCCGGATGCGGTGAGCTTGAAGCGCTTCTTGACGCCGCTCTTGGTCTTGAGCTTGGGCATTTTGGTCCTTTCAAATCGAGCGAGACTGGAACCGCCGCGGCAGCCCTGATGGCCGGGCGATTCTTTTCACCTCGCTGGTAAGAAGCGGGGCGCATAGCGGGCGGACCGGCGAAATGCAACCAACGCGTGCGCCATGCGATTCCCGCTTTCATGGACATGGCGACGAAGCGTGATGGGCAGCCCGCGCTGTCCACGGCGAAGACCCCGCCCGACACCGGCCCGCGCGACCCGCGGCGGCGGCGCCATATCCTGCGCAACACGATCATCGCCATCCTCGCCGTACCCGCGCTCATCTGGCTGGTGCTGTTCATCACCAAGGGCCGGTTCCTGAAGGGGCCGTTCGAAACGATCGTCGGGCGGATGACCAACCGCGAGGTGCGCGTCGGCGGCGATTTCCAGCTGTATTTCGCGCCGCTCAGGATCAAATTCTACGCCGAGCGCTTCACCATCGCCAATCCGGCCTGGGCAACGCGGCCCTATCTGTTCCGCGCGGACAGGATCGACACGCGCATCGCTCCCTTGTCGCTGCTGTTCGGCAAGCGGCGGCTCTATTGGCTCGACCTGGAGAATGGCGCAGCGGACCTGGAGTGGAACGCCGGGCACACGACGAACACCTGGACGTTCAGCGAGAAAAAGGGCGGCAAGCCGCTGGAGTTCCCGCGCATCGACGTGGCGACGGTGCGCGGCACGAGCGTGCGCTATCTCGATCCCCGCATGCGGCTGCTCGCGGACCTCGGGATCGAGGATATCCGCTCGGAAGATGCGCAGATCGGCAAGTCGGTGCGCGTCGGCGGCACCGGGCGGATTCGCGACACGCCGTTCCGAGTCACCGCGCAATTGCTGTCGCCCGACGCAACGGTGAACCGCGGCGAGAACAAGCTGACCGCGCGCGCCTGGGCGGCGAACAATGTAGTCGACGTGTCGGGCACACTTCCCTCGCTCGCCGAGATCGAGAAGGTGCCGCTGGAGACGCGGGCGCGCGGGCGTGACCTGTCCGAACTGCTCGGCATCATCGGCGTCGTCCTGCCGGAAACGCGGCGCTATGCGCTGAAGGGCCGGATGGTGAAGGATGGCGAGGTCTATCGCTTCACCAATATCGCCGGCACCGTTGGCGAGAGCGACGTTGCGGGCAAGCTGACGGTAACGAATGGCGAGCGGCTGCACCTCGATTCGGTGATCCGCACGCGCAGCCTCGATATCGTCGATGCGTCGGTTCTGGTCGGCTACAATCCCGACATCGTCGAAACCAAGGGCGCGGTCGCCGCAGCGGCCGCCACCGGCTCCGGCCCGCGCAAGCTGCTGCCGGACGATGACATGCCGGTCGAGAAGATGCGGACGTTCGACGCCGACCTCGTCTGGACGGTCGATCAGGTGAAGTCGCGAAAGGTGCCGATTTCCAACATGGAACTGACGCTCGATCTCGATCGCGGGCGGCTGGCGCTGTCGCCGTTCAGCTTCTCAATGTCGCGCGGCAATGTGTCGAGCGACATCGTGTTCGACACGCGCCAACGGCCGAGCGCGGTGAAATACGACTTCCGCCTCGCGCCGACGCCGATGGGGCGGCTGTTCGCTGGCTGGGGCGTGTCCGAAGCGGGCACCACGGGGACGATCAAGGGCCGTGTCCAGCTGAACGGGCGCGGTGATTCGATCGCCGATTCGCTGGCGACGTCGAGCGGCCGGATCGCCTTCATCATGCCGCAGGGCGCCTTGTGGACGCGCAACGTGCAGCTGGCGGAGCTCGACATCGGCACGTTCGTGCAGAAGATGTTCGCCGGCAAGCTGAAGGAGCCGGTCAGCATCAACTGCGGGCTGGTGGCGTTCAGCGTGCGCAACGGCATCGCAGCCGCCGACCCGATCCTGATCGATACGCGCAAGAACGTGATCCTGGGCCGGGGCGGGTTCAGCTTCCGCACCGAGGCGGTCGACCTGGCGGTCCGCGCCGATGCCAAGAAGTTCAGCCTGTTTTCCGGCCAGTCGCCGGTCGGCCTGGGTGGCTATTTCTCCGCGCCGGCGCTGAGCGTGATCAGCCCGGACCTGCTCGCCCGCGCAGGCGCCGGGCTCGGCCTTGCCGTAGCGGCCGCACCGCTCGCCGGAGTGCTGGCGTTTGTCGACATCGGCGACGCGAAGTCGGCCGCGTGCGGACCGGTGCTCGCCGGCGCAACCGCAGCGGCGCAGCGCACGACCAAGGGCGAGGAGCGCGACGACGTGGGCCGCGGCACGACGGCAAAGGATGAAAAGGGCAAGGAGAAGCCAGGCAAGGAACAGCGCAAGAAGTTCCTCGGCATCTTCTGAGTGCCGGTAGAGCGGCCGGCGCAGCGGCCGCGGCGATTACTGACCCGTGGGGCGCCCGGTGCTATAATCAACAATCGCACGCGCGCGGCTGTTGCCGTTTTCCTCAGCCGCACGCCACTCGGCCTTGGTCTTGCACACGCGCTCCTTGCGCGCGATCGAACCCGTCACCTCGAGCCGCCGGCAGATCGGCTCTTCCGAGGTCGCGCTAGCCGGAATGGCCGCTACCGGCGTTGCGGCGGTCTGAAGCAACACTGAGACTACGAAAACCGTGCCAACCATGATCAGCCTCCTTGGTGTGCCGTCGTCTTCGCCTTTATAGGTTCGCCTAAAGGTTCGCCGGCGACGCCGATAGTTCATCTACCATGCGGCAATAGTCGGCGACAATAGTCTGTTCTTCCGCGGACAAATGCGGATTCCATACATCGAAGATCAGCACGGCGCGCAACTGATCGCTGTCGTTCCATGCCTCATGCTCGATCGTGTCGTCGAAGGCGAACGGCTTTCCCAGCACCCACTCGCGCGTCTCCCCGCCGACACGGAAGCCGCAACCCGGCGGCACGATCAGCGGCAGATGCACGATCGCGCGCGTGTTGGTGACGCCGGTGTGCGGCGGGATGCGGGTGTGCGGCTTCAGCATGGAAAAGAAGGCGCTTGGCGCCCGGCCCGGGATACGTGCCCCGGGCAGCGCGTCCAGTGCCGCCGCAGTCCGTGGGCAGCGGGCCAGCACGGGGGCGTTGGGCTCACCATATTCCCACAGGAAACACGCACCCCAATCGAGATTGTTGTTGAGCGGATCCCATTTGGTGCCCGATACGCCCTTCTCCATGCGGACATAGGGGATCAGTTCCTCGCCGGGGTTCGCGATCAGCGCCTCCAATTCTGCACGGATCGCATCGGTTTGCGCCGCCAGATCGCCGAACCAGGGGAAATGCCGGTCGTCGAAGAACTCGTCAGCCGGCAGAAAGGGATAATGGAGCCCCGCGCAGACATTGGGATACAATTGACGCTCGCCGAGCGCGTGTTGGACAAAGGCATTGGCCCGCCGGCGGCTGGTTTCTTCGAAGCCGTCGTAGCGCGGCTGCAACTCCTTCCGGATCGGCCCGGCGAGTGCGACCCCCTGCGCGGCGACATAGGATCGGGCGTGATCCAGCAGGTCGCGTAAGGCGGCGCTGGGTTGCGCCACCTGTTCGCCCAATTGAATGACGCCCGACCAGCGGATCATTGCGTTGCGGCGATCGCCTGCACGCTCGAGCCATTGTGCGAGACGGATCAAAGCCGTCAGATCGCGCGCGTTGACCGCCAGCGCCCCTTCCAACGCGGCACGCTCCCCCGCGGTGTCGCCGGTCAGTCGCCGGGCATGCGCGAGATTGCGCCATAGGCTGCCGGCAGTGGGATCGCTGGCAACCGCCTGCTCGAAGAAGCCGATCGCCCGCGCTGCGTCCCCGGCGCGCAACGCGTTCATACCGCGTGCATTGGCTTCCTGCGAAGATACCGTCATGGCGCCTGTGTACGAAGCGCGCGACATCTTGAACAGTCGATGCCGGTTGCTTCATGCGAATAATAAGGGCGCGCGATGAACTCCCCGACAACTTTCGATCCTGCTGATCCTGTTTGGCTAGCCCATCGGTACGAGGCGACACGAGACCAGCTGATGTACCGGCAGGTGCCACGCACGCTTCACCGAGCGGGCGCCTTTCTGACCGACGCCCTGGTGGGCGAACAGCCGCAGCAGATCACGGATCGGACAAGCGGCGTATCCGCCGCCCGGAGCGCCGCGGCGCCGGTGCATTTCATCTTCCACTCGGCCTTCTGCGCCTCGACCCTGCTGGTCCGCGCCCTGGACCTGCCGGGCGTGTCGATGGGGCTTTCGGAACCGGTACTGCTTAACGACGTGGTCGGGATTCACCGCCGCGGCGAACGCAAAGGAGCCGACCTGGCGCGCCTGATCGACGATGCGATCACGCTGCTCGCCAGGCGCTGGGAGGCGGGCGAAAGCGTGGTGATCAAGCCATCGAACATCCTTTGCGGATTGCACCGCCCGATCCTCGCGTTGCGGCCGGGCGCGCGGGCCGTGCTGCTGTATGCGCCCCTACCGGCATTTCTCACGTCGGTGGCACGCAAAGGCCTGTGGTGCCGTCTTTGGGTACGCGAACTGCTCGAGGGGCTGCTCCGCGACGGGCTGGTGGATTTCGGCTTCACTCCAGCGGATCTCTTCCGCCTGAGCGACCTGCAGGTCGGGGCCGTCGGCTGGCTGGCCCAGCACCGCCAGTTCGCCCTGTTGGCGCAGCAGTTTCCCGATCGCGTGCGTGTGCTCAGGTCCGACGAGTTGCTGGCGGACCCGGATCGCGTGCTCGGTGCAGTGGCAAGCTTCTTCGGCCTGTCGCCGGAGGGTTTTGCCGGGCACCCGGCCCTCGCGCGACACAGCAAATCGGGAGACGCCTTCTCACCTGCGGCGCGCGACGCAGAACAGGCGGCTGCACGAGGGGCTCATGGCGAGGAGATCGACACGGTGACCGCCTGGGCCGAGGTGCTGGCGGAACGCACCGGTGTCGCGCTGACGCTTCCGGCGCCGCTGCTCGCCTGACGCGCACACACAAAAAAAGGGCGGGCACAAAAAAAGGGCGGGCACAAGGCCCGCCCTTCTCTCTGGTTCGAGAACCCGCGCTTAGAAGCGGATCTTCGCGCCCATCACGAAACGGCGACCGATCGCGTCGTAGGTCGACGGGAAGGTGTTGCCGCTGTTGAACGTGGTCGAACCGGCTTCGCCACCAACCAGCGGCGGTTCCTTGTCGAACAGGTTCTGGATGCCGACCGTCAGGATAAGGTTCTCAGCAACCGTCACCCGGCTCGTCAGATCGAAGTAATCCTTCGCCGTGATCCGGTTGAAGTTGACCTGACGACCCGCGAGCGCACCGGCGCTGGCCGGCAGCGCGCCCGAGAAGAGGACACGCGAGGTCGGCGAGAAGCCACGGTCCGCGAAGTCAGCAGCCGCACCTTCATACTGGGTGCCGCCGATGTGACGCCACAGCAGCGAGACGTCGATGCCCTCGAACGTCGCGGTACCGCGGACGGACCACTGCCACTCGGGGATCGGCTGCCCGCAGTTTGCCGAATAGTAGCCGACGCAGTCACGCACGTATCCGCCGGTCACCGCCTGGAACTCCGACTCCTTGGTCCAGGTCGCCGTACCGGCGAGGCTGAGCTTGGCGAAGCCGAGATCATGGGCATAGTTGGCGGTCAGGTCGATACCGCTGGTCTTCAGCATGCCGAGGTTCGACGTGGTGAGGAACAGGCCCGGGGTGGTGTTCGGATCGCCGTTCAGGCCGCCCGTCAGCGGATCACGACGGATCGAGGTGCAGGCTGCGCTTGCCGCGGCACCAGCCGGCGGTGCCGACGGGTTGTCGCCGAAGCATGCCGTGATCGCATCGCCCGGAGTCGGCGAGGTGATCGCGTCGGTGATCTTGATGTTGAAATAATCAACCGAGATCGAGAGACGCGGCACGAACGTCGGCTGGAAGACGGCACCAACAGTCCAGCTCTTGCCGATTTCCGGCCGCAGGAGAAGGTTGCCGCCGCCGGTCGAATTCGCCTGACCCGAGATCGGCTGCGCGATCGAGTTGATGTTGGCCGGCGTTGCACCCTGCGCAAGGCAGACCGCCTGCAGTGCGCCGGTCGGGTTCGGACGGATCCGATCACCATTGTCGTCGAACGTCGCGCAGGGATCGTCCTGCAGGTTGGTGAGGCCGGTGACGACCGGCGAGAACAGCTCGGCGATGTTCGGCGCGCGCACCGCACGGGCGTAGTTACCGCGAATCTTGAAGCCGTTGACCGGAGTCCAGCTACCAGCCGCCTTCCAGGTGGTGGTATTGTAGCCCGGATCGCCCGCCGCATCGATCGTGTACTTGGAATAGCGGATGCCGCCTTCGATCGTCAGATCTTCGAAGAACGGACGGTTCTGAACGAGCGGAACGATCAGTTCGCCGATCGCTTCGTACACGTCATACCCACCGGTGATGTTCGGCTGCGCGCCGCCGGCGCCGCCGAGGTCACCGCCGACTGCAAGCGTATCCGACTGCTGCGACGCAGTGTAGCGGCGATACTCGCCACCGACCGCGAAGGAGATCGGGTTCTCGGACAGCGGGCTCGACACGCCGAAGTCACCGCTGATCGTGCCGCGCGCCTGGGCCAGCGTGGTCGAGGTACGAACGGTGGACACGTCGTTCAGGAAGTCGATCGCATCATCAGTCCAGGTGGCATTGCCTTCCGGGCCGAACCAGTTGATCGGAACGCAGCCCGATGCCGTGCCGGTGAAGCAGCTCGTGGTGTTGTTGGCCAGGAAGCTGTCGCGAACGCGCGAGTTCAGCGTGTACCCGCCGATGGACTGCAGGTTTTCCGACTCACCGTACGATCCGAAGATATCCCAGTCGATCGTGTCGGTGATGCCGCCACGGAAGCCCAGGCGGTAATCGAAGAAGGTCGTGCTGTATTCGCTGATGCGCGGCCCCACTTCGGTGGCGCGGCGGAACAGCGCGCTGGTGACCGTCTGGTAGCCCGCAGCGCCCGGCGTCAGCGCCGGATTGGCAGCAGCGGCGCAAGCCGCGGCCGAGATGCCGTTGGCCGAGCAGAAGGTGTTGCGCAGGGCGTCCGTCAGGAACGGGTTGTTGAGCGGGATCTCGACAGGAATACCAAAGGCGCCCGACGGTGCGATGATCGTCGACACGGTGTTCTTCGAGAAGATGCCGCGCGTATAGACCTCAACCGCGTCGCTGATCTCGTAGTCCGCCGCGCCGTACATGTTGAAGCGCTCGAACGGCGTCTGATAGACGTTGTACGGGTTGAAGTTGAACGCGCTGAACGCGGTCCCGGGACGGAAGTCCGTGCCGGCTGCGTTGACCTGGCGCGTGCCTTGACCCGGCAGGGAGAAGCGCGACGGGACCGCCGTTCCCGAGCCGCCGCCGCCGCCCGTGGCGGAGTTGAGCGCAAGGAAGCCATAGTCACGGTCGCCCTGGTAGATGGCATCCGCTTCCTGATAGCCGACGCTGAACACCGCGTTGCCGCGGCCGTCGTCGAAATTCGCACCGATCGTCGCGTCGACGCGGAATACGTTGCCGTCGCCCTGTTCGCTGATCTGCTGCGAGACGTTCGCCTCGAAGCCGGAGAAGTCGCGGCGCGTGATGAAGTTGATCACGCCCGACACGGCGTCCGCACCGTAGGTGGTCGACGCGCCGCCGGTGAGCACGTCAACGCGCTCGATCAAAGCGAGCGGCACGTTGTTAAGGTCGAAACGGCCGTTCAGTTCAGCCGGCACGAGGCGCACGCCATCGAGCAGGACGACGTTGCGGTTCGAACCCAGGTTGCGCAGGTTGGCGAACGACGCACCACCGTTGCCGTTGTTGACCGCGGAACCGATCGACGGGGTGATGCCCGGCAGCTCGCGCAGCAGCTCTTCAGCGACGTTGGCCTGCTGAAGATCGATTTCGTCGGCGCCGACGACCTTGACCGGCGTCGCCTGAACGAGGTTCGGGTTGCGGATCAGGGTACCGGTGACAACGATGTCGCCGGTCGAAGTCTCGCTGTTCGAGGCGCCTTCCTGAGGGACCGGACCCGGTGCTGCGGTACCCGGCGTGGTGGTCGAATCGACCTGCTGTGCGAGGGCCGATGGCGACGCCATGACGGCACCGACGAACAACGTCGTCGTCAACAAGCGTGAACGAAAGTTAGTACGCATGCGTGTTTCCCCTTTTTTGCCCCGGTTTGGTCCCGGTTTATCGGCTTGTGCCCAGTGTCAGCTCGGCGGCGACCGAACGACATGGGGCGAAGGGCTAGTGAGCAATTCACGCGCCTGCAACGTCGCCACAGCGCAACTGCAACATTGCGATTGAGGTGTAACAGGAAGGCAACAGTTTTGTGTCCGCCTTGTCCGGTTCCACGACACACTCTATCCCCAGGACTGTTCAGGGAGACGATAAATGACACGGCTTGGCAACGTGGCAGCGGCCGCCGTCGCATTGGCGATGACGGCGGTTCCGGCAGTGGCGGCGGAGAAGGACGGTGCGGGCGACCGGGTATTGCAATCCTTCGCGCAATGTCGCGCGGTCGCCGATGCAGCGCAGCGGCTCGCCTGCTTCGATAGCGCGGCGAGCGCGCTGGAGCAGGCCGTTAAGGCCAAAGAAGTGCGCATCATCGACAAGGAAGATGTACGCCGCACGCGTCGGTCGCTGTTCGGCTTCACCTTGCCGCGCGTCGGCCTGTTCGGCGACGGCGATAAGGACGAAAGGGAAGAGTTCACCGAGATCAACACCACTGTCGCGTCGGCCCGCCAGCTGGATAACGGCCGAGTCGAGCTGCGCCTGACCGGTGAGGAAGACGCGGTGTGGCAGACCACCGAGGCAGTAGCGTGGCCGCCAAAGCCCGGTGACAAGATCCGCATCCGCAAGGGCGCCATCGGCAGCTATTTCGTCACTTTTAGTGGCAAGACCTTTCGCGGCATGCGCGTGCGCTGACCGGGAGCGGCCGGCGCACGCGTCGGCCGGCTATCCGGCGGCCAGGGCGGGTAGCACCTGCGCGCGGATCGCCTGTTCGATCCGCTGCGCATAATAATCATAGCCGATTTCCGGCGGATGGACGTCATCCCCGGCGATGTAGAGCGCGGCATTGGCGGTGCCGGACGGCACCCCCACGGCATTGTTCCAGCTGCCGAGCACCCAGGGCGGCGTTGCGGTGGTGACCGGGACGAAGAATGTCAGCGGGTCGGCGATAGCGGCGACGGCGGCGGCGAGTGCCTGCTCCGTCGCACGCGCCCCGGGGAGGTTGATCGACGGCACGCCCACGACAATGATCGGCGCGGGCGTGCCGCCACGCAACGCGCGCAGCATGGCCACGGCCGCCGCCTCCACCGTCGCGGGTGAATAGCCAACGTCATTGGTCGACCCCATCACCAGCACCGCATCCGGCCGGAGCGCCAGCACCTGCGGGACGCGATCGACAAAGGTGCGCAGGCCCGCACCCGTGTTGCAATAACCCGTCCCGCCGACCGACAGGTTCCAGGTGTCACGCCAGCCGAGCCGCTTGCCCAGCAGCTGCGCGATCGACCCGCCGGCCAGCCACGGGCCATAGGACGAGCCGGCATTATAGCTGTCGCCGATCACCACCAGGCGCGGGTCCGATGCCGGCGCCGCGGTGACCATCGCCGCGGTGCCGGTCTGCGCGCAGCCGAACTGCGCCGCGCTCTTGCCGGTTTCGAGCTCGTACCGGCGCATCCGGCGGCCGCTGCTCATCGTCCAGTCGATCATCAGCCACTGATCCTGGCCACCGATCACGATGCTGCCGGGATGGAGATACCGCTCCTCCACCAGCACGCGCAGCTGCGCCGAATTGGCGGGAAGGAAGAGCGCCAGTCGATCGGCATCGCTGTCAAAGGCGACCGAGGCCCCCGCGCACGTCATCATATCCGGCTTCGCTTCCAGCGTTTCCAGCGACCAGAAACTGGCGCGCAGCGGCACCGGGCGCGCGCCGCGCACAGCGTAGGCGCCGGGGACGAGCGCGGGCAGCCAGTTGGCGCCGAGCGCGGGATTGCTGGTCAGCAGCGTGACCACCGGGGCGCCATCGGCCGCATCGGGATGCCGCGCCCCGCCAAGGCAGGTCCAGTAGAGGCCGCCCGGTCCGTCGGGGAGATATTGCCCATGGTGCCGCCCGGTCGGTCCGGGGCCAGTCGCGGGGGCCACCCCGCCGATCCCGCACATGTACCAGGCGCCCGCATGCGCGACGACCTGCCCCGGCGCATAGGCGCTGCCCGGCGCATAGGCTGGCGGCGCGAGCCAGGGCGGCGCGGTCGCCGGATTGCGCCCCTGCGCGCTGTCCGCCGCACGAAGCAATCGCGCATGCCGCGCGGCGGCGCGCTGAGTCGCCCGCGCCTGCACCGCCAGGCCGCGCGAGATCAGGTCCGGGCCGCTCATTGCGCCACCCGATAGGTCAGCGCGCCACCCAGCAGCGTGACGGCAAGATAATAGGTCGCGCCCGCCTCGCTCTCGTCCGCCACCGCCTCGTTGGTGCTGCCGACAAACCGCCCCCAGCGCTCACCGGCGATCGTCAGCGGCAGCATGGTTGCCCCCCCATCGGCCGAGCGGAGGAAGTCGACCTGCCCCTGCCATTGTCCGGAAAGGCTAAGCCAGATGGGCCGATCCAGCTCCGGCACGAATGGCCCCACGATGGCGCTGCTCACGATCGTGCCGGCGAGCGGCGCAGACTGCGCCGGGCGGGGCACCGCGCGCACCGGCAATGGATTGTCCGCCTGCACCGCCACCGCGGGCCCATCGACGGCACCGAACGCCACCGCATATTGCGGGACGAACCCCGCTGGTACTTCCACTTCCGCGACCATCGCACGCCTCCTGTTGTTCGTGCTATGTTCTACAGCGGGCAGGCGGATGTAGGACAGGCGTGCGTCAGGCGCGGTGCTGATCGATCAGCTGCAGGAGGTGATCGGCCGCCGCCTCGATACGAAAGCGGGTGGCGAAGCAGTGGCGCGCGCGCCGCCCCATCACGCTTCGCTGGCGGACAGGAAGCGCGCAAAATCGGGACAGCATCGTCGCAGTATCGGCGGCAGTGGCCGGGGCCACCATCCCGGCGCCATCGGCCAGGATCTCGCGCCAGATCGCGACCTGATCGCTCACCAGCACTGGCGTGCCGGCGGCCAGCGCCTCCGCCACGGCGATCCCGAAATTCTCCTGATGTGACGGCAGCACGAACGCCGCCGCTGCGCGCAGGGCGCCCGCCTTTGCGGCGCCCGAGAGCATGCCGGGAAAATGGACGCGGTCGCGGATGCCCAGCCGGGCAACGCGGTCGCGAAGCCCGGCGACCAGCGCCACCTCGTCGGGGCCGGCGATCACCAGGTCGATGCCGGGGTCATGCCGCGCGATCGTGGCGAACGCCTCCACCAGCAGGTCGCACCCCTTCTTGCGGTGGATGCGGCCAAGAAACAGCAGAAAGGGGCGCTGGCCCAGCGCTGGGATCTGCTGGCGAAACGCTTGGATCTGCGTGGCCGGATCCCCCGCCAGGTCCGCCGTGCCATAAGGCGTGATCACCGCATTCATGCGCCACGGCCGGAACCCGCCCTCCGCCCGCCGTCGTTCCTCCTCCGTGGTGAACAGCACAGCACGCGCGCCGGCCAGCAGCGGACCTTCCGCCCACCACCAGCTCAGCTGTTTGCCGACATGCTTGAGCGGCATCGTCCGGCGAAACCATGGGTCGAGCATGCCATGCGGAAAGACAAAATAGGGCACGGGCCCGCCGGCCAGCGCCTGCGCCGCGCCGCGCGCGCCATAGCGCCACAGGCCCGAGACGATCACCGCGTCATAGTCCCGCGCATGGCGCTGCAGCCAGGGGACCATCGCGGGCGAATAGCGATACAGCTGCCGCGGATTGCGGCCGCGCGGCGGGCCGAGCGGCACGATTGCGCCCGGGTAATCCGGCAAGTGAAGCTCGTCCGGCGGATCGAGCGTCAGCAGGTCCTGCCGATGTCCCTGCCGCGCCCACACTTCGCCCAGCCGGCGCGCGCCCTCGATGGGGCCGCCGGCGCGCGGGTCGGCGCTCGTGATGATCCGCAGCACGCGGGTCATGCAGCCTCCACGAAGCGGATCGTGCGCGCTCGGATCGCGGCCGCAGGATTGCCGCGATAAACGGTCCAGGGCGCCAGATCGGCGAAGGCACAGCCCCGCGCGCCGAGCACCGCACCCTCGCCGACGGTAACGCCGGGGCCGACGAACGCCTCGGCCGCGACCCAGGCGCGCGCGCCGACGATGATCGGCCGTGTGTGGAGCGTGAAGGCGGGATCCTCGCTATCGTGCGTGCCGGCGCACAGATGCGCGCGTTGCGAGACGATGGCGAACCGCCCGATCGTCACCTTTCCCATCGAATAGATGTGCGCGCCCGGCCCGATCGTCGCATGATCGCCGATCGCCAGATTGGCCGGCGACCAGATGCGCGCGCTGCCATAGACATTGGCGGTCGGTGCGACCTGCGCGCCGAATGCCCGCAGCACCAGCCGGCGCCACGCGCGCAGCGGCGGCGGGGTCCATCTGACCAAGAGCAGCCAGGCGACGATCCAGCCGGCACGATACAGCCGATTGCGGAGCGGAAAGCTGGCGCCCCCCTCCCACATCGGCGCGCCACGCGCGTCGTGCGACTGAGTCATCGCCCCTGTTCCCCCTGCTCCCCGACACGAACGCTAGGGGCTGCGCGAAGCGCGCGCAATCATTCAGGTTAACCATGTTCCGGGCCTGGTCATCATGCTCTCGACGGGGGGCGGCGCGCTGCCTAGGCTGGGCACAGACAGGGAGGAGAGGGCACGGTCGTGAGGGGGCTCGGCTGGCTATATCTGCTAGCGCTCGCCGTGCTCGGCGGCGTGCAGCTCGCCCTGCGCGCCGACGTCTGGCTGCTGGCGATCCTGCTGCTGATCGCGGCCGCGGCGCTATTGCCGCTGACGCGCGGCGGATGGCGGGTGTCCGACGGCCTGTACGCGATCATGACCGTCTATTTCGGCACGGGCGCCCTGGTGGTGAAGACGCTGGCGGGGCAGCCGGTGCAATCCAACCTGCATGTGCCGGATCTGTCCGCCGCCTATCTTCTGGCCGGCTTCGGCTCGATCACCATCGGCTACGGGCTGAGCCAGGGGGTGCGCCGGCCGCTCCGCTTCGCCCGCGCGCTGCGCCGCGTGACCGGGCACGAACCCAATCTGCGCCGGTTCGCGGTACCGATCTTCGCGCTGGGTGCGATGTTCCTGCTCCTCCAGACACAGTTTCGCGCGATCGCCGTGTCGGGCGGCTTCACCGCTGGGGGATTTGGCGGCTTTGGCACCTTCTACCCGCTGCTGATGCTGGGCGCGGCAATGCAGGCGGCGCTCGTCATCCGGCGCCCTGACCAGCGACGCCACGGGCTGGTCCTCGCAGCGATGGCGACGACGATCCTCGCGCTGACGCTGGCCGACAACACCAAGCGGACCTTGTTCGATTTCCTGTTCGTCGTCGCGCTTGCCTTCGTGGCGCTGAACGGGCGTGTCCGCTGGCGTTGGGTGGTGCCGGGCAGTGTCGCCGCCGCCTGTATATTCGCCCTGCTCCTTCCCGCGATTCAGATCGTGCGCACCGATCCCGACGTGCGTGGCACGGCGCGGATCACGGCGACGTGGGACGTGCTGCGCGCACATGGCTTCAGCGCGTCGCGGCTCAGTGCAGCACAGGCGCGGGTCGCCACCGGCTATCGCTTTGCCTGGATCGACAGCTACGTCCACCCGCTGACCTGGAACAGCGAGCGTTTCACCATGATCCAGCCGATCGACCAGGTCGCGCGCAGGCTGGCGGAACACGGCACGATGGGCAGCGCTGACCTGTGGCGCGATCCCGCGGAAGCGCTGCTGCCCGGCTTTCTGATCAGGAAATCGCTGGTGACCGCGCCAGACCGGATCGCCTGGCATTACGGCTTTCGCGCCAAGGGGTCGATCGCGCGGCCGGTCGTCGGGCTGATCGCCAGCAGCCTGGCGGCGTTCGGGCTGGCCGGCGTGCTGCTGCTGCCGGGCGCCACCGCCGCGATCAGCTTCACCCTGCTCGACCTCGTGGGCGGGCGCCTCTCCGGCAACGTCTGGGGGGTGTTCCTGCTCGCTGCCACCGCCTTCCTCGCAGAGCGCGAGGCGAGCACCATGCTGGCCTTCTTCTGCCGCAGCTTTCCCTTCATCCTGATCGTCGGCGGGGCGCTGCTGCTGGTCGCGCGGCGGCCGCGACGGGCGGCGGCGGCGGGCGATGGGCGGGACTATGCGCCGATCAGCGCGCGGAGATTGGCGACAAACGCGGGCGCGGAATAATGCTGCGCGACGCGGGCGCGCCCGGCGGCGGCCATTGCCTGGGCGAGCGCGGGATCGTCGAGCAGGCGACGCAGCCGCTCGGCAAGCGCCGCTATGTCCGCCGGATCGATCGTGAAACCATCGATGCCATCGCGGATCACCTCCCCCGCCGCGCCGTGGCACGATCCGACAACCGGCAAGCCAGCGGCCCACGCCTCCAGATAGACGATGCCGAATCCCTCCTTTGACGAGGGAAGGGCAAAGACGCTGGCGACGGCAAAGGCATGGGCCAGCGCGGCAGGATCGAGCGCACCGTGCAGGTCGACACGCCCCGCGACGCCCAGCATCTCGGCCAGCCGCCGCAGAGAATCGCGCAGCGGCCCCTCCCCCACGATCATCAACCGGGCGTCGGGGATGAGCGGCAAGGCGCGGATCAGCGCATCGAGGTTCTTCGCCCCCTCCGCCGCACCCAGTCGGCTGACCGCCAGCACCAGCCGCTCGCGCTTGCCCGGTGCTGGCGGGGCATCCGGTGGCAGATCCACGGCGTTGGGGAAGATCGTGAAACGTGCATGGGGCAACCCGAACGCCGCGGCCATGCGATCGCGCGAATAGCCGCTCACCACCGCCACCTGGCTGATCGTGCGGGACAACAGCGCCGGTTCCCAGCGACGCACCGCGCGATAGGTGGGGTCGCCCCACACCTCGATCCCGTGCGCGAACAGGATGCGCCGGCCGCGCGGGCGGACCAGCCGGTGAAGCGCAGCCAGCGGCAGCAGGTTGACATGGCCGATCAGCAGCAGGTCGGAGGCGGGGAGCAGGCGAAGCGCCCTGCGGGCGAAGCGCCAGTCGCCCTCGTCCGCCCGCATCACCACGTCGGCAGGCACCGCAAGGCTGGCCAATGCCGCGGCGACGCGACGGTTGAACGCCTGGATCCCGCCATGGCCATGCGCGGCAATGCCGACAAACAGCGCGCGGCCTTGGCCCGGCGGGTTACCCATGCCGCCGCCGACCCGTGAACAGGCAAAGCGCGACCATTGCGAGATGCGCGGCCGCCAGCGCACCGGCGATCCCGCTCAATCCGTAGCACGGCGCGAGCAGCCAGGCGGCCCCCACCCCCGCCAGCGCGACTGCCGCGAAGCCGATCGCCAGCCGCGCGTGGCGGTTGATCGCCGCGCTGGGGCTGAACAGCGCCGACCAGATCATCTCGGCGACCACCGCCAGCACCAGCCACAGGAGGAACGGCGTGGCGACGCGGACGGCATCATGCGTCAGCAGCGCGACCGCCGCGGGGGCGAGCAGGATGATGGCGGCGGCATAGCAAAAGGTCGCGACGAGCGTTGCGCCAACATGCCAGCGGAACAGCACGGATGCCGCCGCCCGCGCGCCCTTGCCGTGAAGCGCGGCATAGTCGCTGACCACGCTGTTGTTGATCATGTTGATCGCGGCCGTCCCGAGCCGCACGACCGTGCGGGTCGTGGCAAAGGCCACCGTCGCGCCGGCACCCAGCAGGCTGCCGGCCACGAGCACGGGCCCTTGCAGCAGCAGGGCGTGGCCGACCGGCATCGCCATATACGCCAGCGCGGGTCGCCAGAGCGCGGACGCCGTGGCGCGATCGGCCGCCCGCCAGCCCAGCGCCAGCCAGCCCGCGGTGCCGCGCAGCCAGCGATAGGCGGCGAAGAGGAACAGCAGCCTGATCGCGACCATGGCGGCTGCCGCCGCCACCAGCCCGCCACCGGCCAGTGCGGCGCCGGCAGTCGCCGCGCCCTCCCCCAGCCGTGCCGTTGCCGCCCAGGTTACTTCGCTCGCCGGACGATTCTCGGCCCTGATCCCGGCGCAGACCAGCAGGAACAGCTGGTAGGCGGCCATGTTCAGCGCCAGCAGCAGCAGCGCCGCTCGCGCGGTGCCGGGTGCCACCCCCGCCAGCCCTGGCAGCATGTCAGGGTCGAACAACAGGATCAGCGCAGCGCTCCCCATCAGCAGCGGCGGCAACAAAGCACACAGCAGCGCAAAGACCGTGTGGAAGATGCGCAGCGCCTCATCCCGCCGCCCGCCCGCGACCGCTATGACCATCGCGTTCTTGGCGACGAACGTCAGGCCGAAGTCGCTGAAGCTGAGGTAGAGGGGCACGGCCGACAGCACCAGCCACGCGCCGTACAGCGACGTTCCCCAGGCGCGAAGCAGCACCGGGACCAGCGCCAGCTGAACCGCCAGCGTGACCAGTTGGGCATAGCCCTGCGCAGACAGCGTGCGCCCCAGGCGGCGCGTGATCGACCGGTCAAGCGCGCGCAGCACCGCGCCCGCCCCGATCCGCCGCGCCCGCGCCCCCCATCCGCCGCGTCACCCGAGGCGGCCGAGCCACTCCACCAGCAGGCGATTGACCACATCGGGGCGCTCCTGCTGCGTCCAATGGCCGCAGCCCTCGAGCAAATGGCCCTCGACGCCCGGCACATGCGGGCGCATCAGCGCGATCGGATCGGGCACCGCCCCAAACAAGGTGGTCGCGGGGTCGCGGGTGCCGCCGATGAACAGCGCGGGCTGCTCGATCCGGCGATCCTTGTACGGCTGCAGCCAGGCGAAATCGCGCTCGTGGTTGCGGTAACGGCTGATCGGCCCGAAGAAACCCGAGCGGACGAACTCACCGACATAATAATCGAGGTCCGCCGGCGTCAGCCACGCCGGGAAAGGATCGGGATCGACCATGCCATCGAGCAGCGTCGAGCCGGCCGGCTTGTTGGGCCAGGTGCCATCGGGCGCGTCGCCGGAAATGCCGTAATAGAATTTGCGCAGGAAATCGCGCACATCGCGCTGCGCCTCCTCCTCGGCCGGGCCCACTTCCTGGAACCATTCCTGATAGAAAAAGCGCCCCTTGTTGGTGAAGGCCTGCCGGAACACCTCGGTGAACGGCCGCGCCGGCACGCCGGCATAAGGCACCGACAGCGCGGCCACCGCGCGAAAACGCTCCGGCCGGGTCAGTGCCGAATTCCACACCTGCGGCGCGCCCCAGTCGTGCCCGACGAGGATCGCGGGGTCAGGCTGAAAGGCGTCGGCCACGGCCGCTATGTCGGAAACCAGATGCTCCATGGCATAATCCTCGACCAGCCCCGGCCGGTCGGACTGGCCATAGCCGCGCACGTCGATCGCCGCCGCGGTGAAGCCGGCCGCCGCGACGGGGCCCAGCTGATGCCGCCACGAATACCAGCTTTCGGGAAAGCCATGCACCATCAGGACCAATGGACCCGCGCCTTCCACCGCGACACGCAGCCGTACGCGGCCCGTATCGATCATGCGAAATTCGGGCATCCACTCTCTCCTGACGTTTTATTGCTGTTGCGCGTTGAACCATGACAAGTTGCGGAGGGCGAGGCTAGAGATCTCGCCATGTCGCGTATCCTTGTCCCGACCCTCGCCCTTGCCCTGTTGACCACCATCGCCGCCGCGCCGGCCGTGGCACAGACCAATCATGACGAGGCGCTGTGGGTCAATGCCACGGTAATGGGCCGCGTATCGGGACCGCTGGTATATTTCGCCGAGGTGCAGCCCCGCGTGACGGACGGCGTATCGCGGCTGTCGCAGGTGCTGCTGCGCCCGGCGATCGGCTACCAAATCTCGCCGGCGGTGACGGTGTATCAGGGCTATGCCCATGTCATCGAGCCGCTCGAAAACGGCCCCGACCGCAACGAGGACCGGTTGTTCCAGCAAGTGACCTGGAATGTCGGCAAGGTCGGCAGGCTGGAGGTGCAGTCGCGCACCCGGCTGGAACAGCGCTGGCGCTCCGACGGTGACGGCATGTCGCTGCGCGCGCGGCAGATGATGCGGTTCGAATATCCGCTCGCGCCGGGCACCAGGCGAGTCGCGGCGCTGGGATCGGTCGAGGGCTTTGTCGGCCTGAAGTCAGCCGATTGGGGCGGCGTCACCGGGTTCGATCAGGTGCGCACCTTTGTGGGGCTGGAAATCCCGCTGCCGGGCACGTCGACGCTGGAGGCGGGATATCTCAACCAGACCCGCGACGCGTCCGGGCGCCGCGTCGACATGGCGCACGTCGCTTCACTGACGCTGTTCGTTCGCCTTTGACCTGAACGAAGGGCGCGGAAGCTCAGCTGCTGCGCTTCGCCTTCGCCCCCGCCAGCGCCGACAGCACGCCGCGCATGGTGCGCACTTCCTGGCTGGTCCATGCCGGCTTGGTCAGCAACGTCCGCAGCGTGCGGCGTGTCGCAGGCGTGCGATCGGGCGGAAAGAAGAAATTCGCCTGTTCCAGCATCGTATCTAGCTGGCCGATCAGCCCCTCCAGCTCCTCCTGCGGGGCGGGCGGATCGAGCGTCACTTCCGGCGGTGACGCGAGCGCCTCGCCCTTTGACCATTCATAGGCGACCAGGATCACCGCCTGGGCGAGGTTGAGGCTGCCGAATTCGGGATTGATCGGCACCGTCAGGATCGTGCGGGCGAGCGCGACGTCGTCGGTTTCCAGCCCCGATCGTTCCGGCCCGAACAGGATCGCGCTGCGCCCCGCCGCGCCGCGCATGTCGGTCGCCGCCTGTTCGGGCGTTACCACCGGCTTGGTGATCCCGCGCTTTCGCACCGTCGTCGCATAGACGTTGGGGCAGTCGGTCACCGCCTCCGCCACGCTGTCGAACACCCTGGCCTGTGCCAGCACGATGTCCGCGCCCGAGGCGGCGGGGCCCGCGGCGGGATTGGGCCAGCCGTCGCGCGGCGACACCAAGCGCATTTCGGTCAGCCCGAAATTGAGCATCGCGCGCGCCGCCTTGCCGATATTCTCGCCCAGTTGCGGACGGACGAGAACGATGACGGGGGGTTGGGAAGAAGCCATGGTGCTGCGCCTATCCGCCAAGGGTCGCGTTCGACAAGTATCGCAGCGGCGCTCGGGCGCCTCAGCCGCGCGCCGCTTCCTCCACGGTGCCGGCGAACTCCTCGAAATCGCGCGCCTCGCTGAAATCGCGATAGACGCTGGCGAAGCGGATATAGGCGACCGAATCGAGGCCCTTCAGCGCCTCCATCACCATTTCGCCGATCCGCTTGGACGTGACCTCGGCCTCGCCGCTGGTTTCCAGCTGGCGCTGGATGCCGCTGACCAGCCGCTCGATGGCGAGGCCGTCGAGCGGCCGCTTGCGCGCCGCGATCCCGATCGATCGCAGCAGCTTCTCGCGATCGAACGGCTCGCGCCGATCCTCCGACTTCACCACGGTCAGCTCACGCAGCTGGATCCGTTCAAAGGTGGTGAAGCGTGCGGCGCAGCCCTCGCACTGACGACGGCGGCGGATCGCGGCGCCATCGTCGGTCGGGCGGCTGTCCTTCACCTGGCTCGCATCATGGCCGCAGAAGGGGCAGCGCATCGTTCAACTCTTCTGGTTGGACGCCCCCGCCGCAGCCGCGACAGGGACGCAGGATGACAGGATCAGATCTTGTCCCGCCGGGCATAAGCGACGCCGGCACCGACAAGCGCGCCCAGCACCGGGCCGACGAACGGCACCGGAATGGCGATGACCGCGCCGATCGCGCCGTACTTGGCCATCTTCTTGCCGAGCCCCGGCGTGTTCTGGACGGTGGTCTGGACTTCCTCGATCTTGGACACGTTCACCTCACTTGTAGATGGGGAAACGAGCGCACAGCGCGCGAACTCGTTCCCGCACGGCCGCCTCGACCTCGGCATCGCCCTTCTCGCCCTTCTTGGCCAGACCGTCGAGCACGTCGGCGACCATGTTGCCGATCTCGCGGAACTCGGCCGTGCCGAAACCGCGGGTCGTGCCCGCCGGGGTGCCGACGCGGATGCCGCTGGTCTTCACCGGCGGCAGCGGATCGTTGGGGATGCCGTTCTTGTTGCAGGTGATGCCGGCACGCTCCAGCGCCTCGTCCGCATCCTTGCCGGTGACGCCGAGCGGGGTGAGATCGACCAGCGCCAGATGCGTGTCGGTGCCGCCGGACACGATCGCCGCGCCGCGCTCCTTCAGCGTTGCCGCCAGCACCTTGGCATTCTCCACCACCGCGGCGGCATAGCTCTTGAACTCCGGCTGCAGCGCCTCGCCGAACGCCACTGCCTTGGCGGCGATGACATGCATCAGCGGGCCACCCTGGAGCCCCGGGAACACCGCCGAGTTGATCTTCTTCGCGATCGCTTCGTCATCGGTCAGGATCATGCCGCCACGGGGGCCGCGCAGCGTCTTGTGCGTCGTGGTGGTGACGACATGGGCATGGCCGAACGGGGTCGGGTGGACGCCACCAGCGACGAGGCCCGCGAAATGCGCCATGTCGACCATGAAGAACGCGCCGACCTTGTCAGCGATCGCGCGGAAGCGGGCGAAATCGATGTGACGGGGATAGGCCGAACCGCCGGTGATGATCAGCTTGGGCTGTGTCTCGATCGCCTGACGCTCGACCGCGTCATAATCGATCAGGTGCGTGTCCGGCGTGACGCCATATTGCACGGCGTTGAACCACTTGCCGCTCATCGCCGCGCGCGCGCCGTGCGTCAGGTGCCCGCCCGAATCGAGGCTGAGGCCCATGATCGTGTCGCCCGGCTTCACCAGCGCCAGCATCACCGCGCCATTCGCCTGCGCGCCCGAGTGCGGCTGCACATTCGCAAAGCCGCAGTTGAACAGCTGCTTCGCGCGATCGATCGCGAGCTGCTCCACCTCATCGGACGGGTGGCAGCCCTGATAGTAACGCTTGCCGGGATAGCCCTCGGCGTACTTGTTGGTGAAGACCGAGCCCTGCGCCTCCAGCACCGCCTTAGAGACGATGTTCTCGGACGCGATCAGCTCGATCTGAGTCTGCTCACGGTCCAGCTCATGCTCGACACCGGCGAACACCGCGGGATCAGCATCGGCGAGACCGCGGGTGAAGAAGCCGCCCTCGACAGCATAAGGCGTCTGAACCTCGTTCAGCGTGGTTGGGTTGGTGCTCATGCTGGCTCCTTCTGGAAATCAGGCGCGCCGAGCTTGTCGACGCGGGGGGCGTGGCGGCCGCCGGCAAAGGCGGTGTCGAGGAAGGCGGTGACGCAGGCCTTGGCCATGTCCTCGCCGATCAGGCGGGCACCAAGCGCGATGGCGTTGGCGTCATTATGCTCGCGCGACAAAGCGGCGGCGAGCGGATCGGACACGAGCGCACAGCGCAGCGCGGGATTGCGGTTCACCGCGATCGAAATGCCGATACCCGAACCGCATAGGGCAATGCCGCGCTCGGCCTCACCCGCGGCGACCGCTTCGGCCAATTTGTATCCGTAATCGGGATAATCGACCCGCGCGTCGGTGTCGGGCCCGAGGTCGAGAACATCATGCCCGCCCTCGCGCAGCCAGGCGACAAGCGTCGCCTTCAGCGACACGGCGGCGTGATCGGAAGCGACGGCGACTCGCATGGGGTTCAGCGATGCTCTCGGCAGTGGTGGATGCGCGGCCCTTTAGCCGCGGTGTCACGATAATGCCACCGTCGCGATCGCCACCGCTCGCCTCCCCCGCGCCGGGACATGGCCGGGCGCGGGGGATAGGGCGCGGATCACGCGGCCTTGGCTGCCTGGCGGAAACGATGGAGCAGCGGCTCGGTGTACCCCGACGGCTGCTCCACCCCTTCAAAGATCAGCGCGCGGGCAGCGCGGAAGGCATGACCGTCCCAGTCGAGCGGGCGGTACAGCGGGTCGCCGGCATTCTGCGCGTCGACCTTCTCCGCCATCCGATCGAGCGCCTCGTCCACCTCGCCTTCGGTGCACACGCCGTGGAGCAGCCAGTTGGCAAGATGCTGCGAAGAAATGCGCAGTGTCGCGCGATCCTCCATCAGCCCCACGTCATGGATGTCGGGTACCTTGGAACAGCCGACGCCCTGGTCGATCCAGCGCACGACATAGCCAAGGATCCCCTGGCAGTTATTGTCCAGTTCCTCGCGGATCTCCTCCGGCGTCCAGTTGCGACCCGGCGCCGCGAACGGCACGGTCAGCAGCTTCGCCAGCGGCGGCGGCGCCTCGCCCGCGATCTCCTTCTGCCGCGCGAACACGTCGACCTGATGGTAATGCAGCGCGTGGAGCGTCGCCGCGGTGGGCGACGGCACCCAGGCGGTGTTGGCGCCGCTCTTCGGGTGTGCGATCTTCTGCTCCAGCATGTCGGCCATCATGTCCGGCGCGGCCCACATGCCCTTGCCGATCTGCGCCTTGCCGGAAAGGCCACAGGCAAGGCCGATGCGCACGTTGCGATCCTCATAGGCCTTGATCCACTCCGCGCCCTTCATCTCCGCCTTGCGGATAACCGCGCCGCCGCGCATCGCGGTGTGGATCTCGTCGCCGGTGCGATCGAGGAAGCCGGTATTGATGAAGGCGATCCGGTCGCGCACCGCATGGATGCAGGCGGCAAGATTGGCCGAGGTGCGGCGCTCCTCGTCCATCACGCCGACCTTGATCGTGTGGCGGTCGAGGCCGAGCAGATCCTCCACCGCATCGAACAGCCGGTTGGTGAACGCCGCTTCGTCCGGCCCATGCATCTTGGGCTTCACGATATAGATCGATCCGGTGCGGCTGTTCTGCAGCGTGCCGAGCCGCTTCAGATCATGCAGCCCGATCAGCGAGGTGACGATCGCGTCGAGGATCCCCTCCGGCGCGTCGCTGCCATCTTCGAGGCGCAGCGCGGGCGTCGTCATCAGATGGCCGACGTTGCGCACGAACAGCAGCGAACGGCCCGGCAGCGTGAAGCTGGAGCCGCTCGGCGATTGATAGGTCCGATCGCCGGCCAGCTTGCGGGTCAGCGTCGCGCCGTTCTTCTCGAACGTCTCGACAAGATCGCCGCGCATCAGGCCCAGCCAGTTGCGGTACGCCGCGACCTTGTCCTCCGCGTCGACCGCGGCCACCGAATCCTCCAGGTCGACGATCGTCGTCAGCGCCGATTCGAGGATCACGTCGGCGATGCCGAACGGATCGGTCTTGCCGATCGGGGACTCGCGATCGACCACGATCTCGATGTGCAGCCCGTTATGGACGAACATCACGCCCTTATCGAAGCGCGCGAAGCGATGCGGGCAGTCACCGCCCGTCAGCGCCGCTTCCCAGCCCGGCAGCGTTTCATCGAGGAACGCCCGCGCCCGCGCGATCACCTGCGCGCCGCGATCGGCATCATAGCCGCCCGGCTTCGCCTTCCCCGGCAGCGCATCGGTGCCGTAGAATGCGTCGTAAAGGCTGCCCCAGCGCGCATTGGCGGCGTTCAGCACGAAGCGCGCGTTGAGGCTCGGCACCACCAGCTGCGGCCCGGCCATGGTGGCGATTTCGGGATCGACGTTCTCGGTGCCGATGGTGAACGGCGCCGGCTCTGGCACGAGATAGCCGATCTGCGTCAGGAACGCCTCGTCGACCGGTTCTCCGGCCATATAGCGCGCGTCCATCGCCGCCTGCAGCTCCTCGCGCCGGGCAAGCAGCGCCTTGTTCTCCGGCGTGAAAAGATCGAATATCGCCGCCGCCCCCTGCCAGAAGGCGTTAGCCGAGATGCCGGTGCCGGCAAGCGCCTCCTCCTCGACAAAGGCGGCGAGGCGATCATCGACCGAAAGGCCGGCGCGGGTCTGCATGGGGATTCCTCCTGACGTTACCAACAGCGCCTGGGGAGGGCACCGCCGCGATTAGTCGATGCCGCGGTGGGAGTGCAACGCCCAATTCCGCCCCGAGGTCCGCCCGGGGAGGATTGATCGGGCCGGATCAGGAGGCGCGTTTCCACACCATCAGTTCGCCCTCGGCAACCACTTGGCCGGCCGTTCCGACCGGTTCGGAACTGCCATCGCTGAGGAAAGCGATCGTCGCCGCGTCGCTCGCCGGCACCTGCGCCAGCGTGCGCTTCCCATCCGGCAGCTTCGCCACGACCACCCCGGCCTTTGCCGAACCGTCACGGTTGTAGAACACGGTGTAGGTCTCGACCTCAGCCGGTCCGCTATAGTCCTTCACCAGTTCCGGCACCGCGCCGCGTGCAGCATCCGCCTCCGCCTGCAGGTCGAACGCATGCGCCTCCCCCGCGCCCGGCAGCGGCTTTGTGCCGAGCACGATCGCGTGATTGTGCGTGGCAAAGCCGCCATTGGCGAACAGCAGCCCCTTCTCGCCCTCGCCGGCGCGCAGGGCGTCGACCATCTCGGCCACGGCATGCGCCATGTAATTGCCGATCGGCCCGCCGCCGAAGGTGAGGCCACCGAACACCGTCGCGGGCTTCTCCACCGGCCAGCCGATCACCCGCCGCGCCATCTTGGGCACGCAGGGGAAGCAGGAATAAAGCTCGACCAGGTCGAGATCGTCCGCCGTCACCTCGTTGAACTCGAGCGTGCGGCGGAGGCACACTTCCATGCTGGGCGACGTGTCGTAGCGGTCACGAGCGAGAAAATCGTCCGCCTCATGCGCGCTGGCGCCGCGCCCGACATAGATGATCCGCTCCTCCGGCACGCCGCGCCGTCGTGCTTCGGCAAGGCTGGTGACGATGAAGCCGGCGCCCTGATTGACGCTCGAATTGGCCACCATCAGCTTGGTGTAGGGGAAGGCGATCGGGCGATTGTCCGCGGTCGGCTCGACGATCTCCTGCGGTGACTTGGGCGCATGGATCCACGCCGCCGGCGTCTGCGCCGCGATCTCGGAAAAGCGTGACCAGATCTCGCCTGACTCACGCTGCCCTTCGTCCAGCGTCTGGCCATAAGCCGCACGCCCGGCATTCTCGTAGAGCGGATAGACGTCGACCGGCGTCGCCAGGCCATAGATCTGGCGATAGCCGGGCTTCGCGCCCTTGCTGAGGGTGCGCAGCGGGTTCTGGTCCGCCACGCTCGTCTTCGCCGCGATCGCCGCACGCTGGCTGGCGGTGCGCAGCGCCTCGCCGCCAGTCACCGCCGCGATTTTGATCTCGCCGCGCGCGATCCGGTTCGCCGCCTCGTTCAGCAGCAGGATCGGGCTGTCACCATTGGGACCGACCGATTCATAGACGATCGCCGCCGTCGATCCGATCCCGTCTGCCACCTTCTGCGCCAGCGGATTGTCCTTGCGGAAGCTGATCTGCTGCACGACCGCGACGGAATCGACATCCGCCAGCCAGCCGCCGCCCGCGTCCTTGTCGGCCTCCTCCAGCGCGGCGATCATCAGGCCCAGCGCATCCTTGCCCGCCATCGGATCGGCCGGGCGGTCATTGACCTGCCCGACCCCGACGATGACGGCGACCTTCTCCGGATCAGCCGCCATGTTCAGCGCGCCTTCCACACCGGGGCGCGCTTCTCGGCAAATGCCTTCGGCCCTTCGCGCGAGTCCTCGCTGGTGAAGACGATCTTGGTTTCCTCGCGGTTCTGCGCCCAGGCCGCTTCCTCGCGCTCGACCCGGCCGTTCGAAATGCCCTGCGCCATCCGCTTCGACGCCTGCACCGACAGCGGCGCGTTGACCGCAATCCGCTCGGCCAGCGCGAAGGCGGTGTCGAGCAGCTGCTCACGCGGGGCGACGGCGTTGATCAGCCCCAGTTCCAGCGCGCGATTGGCGTCGATCGGGTCGCCGGTCAGGATCATTTCCATCGCGATCTTCTTGGGCAATTGCTCCGGAAGCCGGAACACGCCGCCAGCGGCCGCAAACAGGCCGCGCTTGGGCTCGGGCAGGCCGAACTTCGCCTCATCCACTGCGACGGCAAGGTCGCAGGCCAGCGTGATTTCCAGCCCGCCGCCCAGCGCCATGCCGTTCACCGCCGCGATCACCGGCTTGGAAATGGCGTGGCTGACGATGCCGGCAAAGCCCCAGGCCGCCTTGGTCTTGTCGTCCGGCGCCAGGCTCTCGCCGCGTGACAACGCGACGAGATCGGCGCCCGCACAGAACGACTTGTCGCCAGCGCCCGTCACGATGACGACGCGGATCTCGGGATCCTTGTCCGCCGCCTCCAGCGCATCGCCCACGCCCTCATGGACGAAGCGGTTGACCGCGTTGCGCGCTTCCGGGCGGTTGATCGTGATGAGCATCACATTGCCGCGCGTTTCGACGGTGACGGCTTCATTGCCAAGGTCGGCCATATTGATCCCTTTCATGCTGCTTGTTCGATGATCTTCCGGGCCAGCAGCGAAGCGACGCTATCGTCGCTCCACCCCAGCCAATCCTTGATGACGGTGGCGCTGTGTTCGCCGATGCGGGGCGCAGGCCGCTGGTCGGGCGGCGGTACGCGGTCGAAGCGGGTGAGCGCGCCCTCTACGATGAACGGGTCGGGCAGCAGCGGGTGATGCGCGGTGCGAAACGTGCCGAGTGCGCGAAACACGGGAAGGTCGGGAAGGTCCACCACGCGGACCATCATGCCCGCCGCCAGCCCCACCGACTGAAGCTGCGCCATCACGTCGTGAGCCGGCTGGGTGCGCGACCATTGTTCGGGCTCGTCGCCGGCGATCGCGTGCAGGGCCCGGCGATCCGTCGCGTCGCGCAGCGTCACGGCGCACCATTCGTCCTCGCCAGCGCACGGAAGAAGACGATCCTCCGCCGGATCGCCGCTGACCGTCAGCCCCTGCGCGCGGGCGGCGGCCGCGGCGATCTCCACTGCCTTGTGCCCCAGCATCACTTCCGCCTGGCTGACGCTCGCCGTCCCGCCGGTGCCGGTGCGCATCCGCCGGATCAGCAGCGCCAGCGCGCCGATCGCGCTGATGCGGCCAGCGACGTGATCGGGATAGACGGTGACTGTGTCGGAGAAGCTGTCGGGCTCGCCCGGATAGGTCCATTGCGTGCTGAGCCCGGCGGAGGCGCGCACCAGCGGGCCATAGCCCAGCCGGCGCGACCAGGGCCCGGTCGGCCCGAAGGCGGAACTGTCGACGCTGACCAGCCGCGGATTGGCCTCGACCAAGGTCGCGGCATCCAGCCCCAGCGCATCGAGCGTGCCGGGCTTGAAGTTCGACAGCAGCACATCGGCCTGCCGCACCAGATCGAGGAACAGCGCACGCCCCTCCGGCGCCTTGAGATCGATCGACAGCCCGCGTTTGTTGCGGTGGCCGGCCGCAAAGGTGAGGCTCACCGGATCGTCGTCGCGCGACTGGCGCTGCCCGTCGGGGAAAGCGGCATTTTCCACCTTCACCACGTCGGCGCCAAAGTCGGCGAGCAGCCGCCCGGCCTCTCCCCCGACGACGATGATCCCCATGTCGAGCACTCGCAGGCCGGCGAGCGGGTAATCGGCCGCTGGCGGAGGATCGAAGCGCGGCCGTGCCGTCGCGAACGCCGTATTCTCGCCCGCCAGAGGGTCGCGAGCGGCAGGCGACACCCCGGCGCGCTCGCCGTCGATCTCGATCGTGCCGTTGGGGAAGGGCAAGGTGATGCCGGGCGCTATTTCCACCGGCACGAAGGCCTCGCGCGCCGTCATCTGCGCCGTCGCGATCGCTTCCTCGACGGTGAGCAGTCCGGCGGCCGGGATTCCGCGTCCCGCCGCCTCTTCCTCGATCTCGGCGCGGGTCTTGTCGGCAAAGAAGCGCGTGATCGCCGGCAGCAAGGTGGTGGAGCGGAAGCGGGTCATCAGCTTCTCCCACTCCGGCCCGGCAAACTCGTCCGGCTCCCCCAGCCACACGAACATGCTGCGCCACTGGCGGGGCGCGAGGACGCACAGCCGCACGAAGCCATCAGCGCAGGGCAGGATCGGATAGCGATAGCGTTCGTCGGTTCGCCCGCGCGGCTGCTTCCAGCTTGGCACCCCCGATTGCGCGCTGCCGTTCAGGCCGAAGCCGGGATCAAGCGCCTGCATCGCCGCCTCGAGCAGCGTCATGTCGAGGTGATCGCCCTCGACCGTGCGCAAGCGGCGGATCAGCGCGCCGAGCGTCGCGACCACCATTTGCGTCGCAGCCGTTTCCAGCGTCAGCCGGCCCGGCGGCAGCAGCGGCGGCCGGTCCGGCAGGCCCGAGCGCGACAGGCTGCCGGTCAGCGCGTGCAGCACCGCGTCGCTCGCACGCCAGTCCTTCCACGGGCCGAGGGTGCCGAAATCGCTCAGCGTGACATGAATGATCTGCGGCGCCGCATGGCGTATCGCCGCGTGATCGAGCCCGGGGAGCTGCGCCTCGAGCAGGATGTCCGCTCCCGCCGCCAGCGCCAGGAAGCGATCCTGATCGCGCGGCAGGTCGATCGTGACGGCGCGCTTTCCAAGGTTCGCCGCAACAAAGTCGAGGCTGATGTCGCCGGCCATCGCACCGTTCCGCCGATCCGTGCCCCCGCCGCGGGGCTCGATGCGGATGACCTCGGCGCCCAGTTCCGCCAACAGCCGCCCCGCCGATCCGAGCACGCCGGGAACGGCATCCAATACGCGTATCCCGGTGAGCGGCAGGTCGGTCATAGCGGCCAGGCGAGTTCCCGCCGGGCGGCGCTTTCGCGGTAGAAATCGAGCAGCGGCCGCTCGTCGCCGCGCGTCCGCGCGACCTCGTCATGATGCGCGATCAGCGCCTCGGCCAGCGTCGCCCAGGCGCCGTCCAGCGCGTCCAGCGTCTCGCCCTCATTGGTGACCGGAGCATCGTCGCCGAGCAGCCGGCGCACGTCGGCAATATCGGCGCGGCGCCAGGCGGCGGCCTTTTCCGCCTCCTGCGCGCCGAGCAGCGCGAGCAGCGCCGCCACCGTCAGCGTCGATCCGGCAAAGGCATCGCTCGCACCCACCTTCTCCCCCGCCCCGGCGGCGGCGATGCCAGCACCGATCAGCACCTGCGCCAGATCGCTGGTGGGGAGGGCCGGCACCGGATCGAACACCGATCCGCCAAGCTGCGCGGCGATGATCGCCTCCTGCCGCCGCGCGGTGTACCACCCCGACACCGCCAGCACCGGATCCTGCCGCCCGCCGTCGACGAACTCGCGAAAGGCGGAGATCCAGATCGCCATTCCCTTCACCGACGCGAACAGCGACCACCAGCGCATCGCCGCGGGATCGACCGTCAGCCCGCTGGCGCGCTCCCAGATCGCGATCGCATCGGGCCGCGGCAGCATGCCGCTGGCCGCGCCGGGGATGAAATGATCCCAGATCGGGTCCAGCGCCCAGCCCAGATCCTCCAGCGGATCGCCGAGATGCGCCATTTCCCAGTCAAACATCGCGCGCATTCCGCCCGCGCCGTCGTGCATGACGTTGCCGGAGCGGTAATCGCCATGAACGATCGCAACACGCTGCGCCGGCGGCGGCGGATTGGCGCGCAGCCAGCGGATCGCGGCGCGCGCGATCGGCTGCGGCTGCAGCGCGTCCTCCTCGATCACCCCTTCCCAATAATCGAGCGCGATCCGCCAGCATTGGTCGGGCTCGGGCATCGGTACATGGTCGGCGAGCGGCGTGCCGGCCGGATCATGCGCCGCCAGCCGGCCCAGCGCACCAAAGAACGCCTCGCCCAGCGCCGCGCCATGCACGCCGAACGGATCGCGCGCGAAGCTGCTCGCGACTTCGCCGCCCTCGATCCGCTCCATGATGAAGAACGGCCGGCCAAGCTCGGCGCCATCGGGCTCCAGCGCCACCGCACGCGGCACGGGAACGACCCCTGCCGCACTTTGATAGGCGCGAAACTCGGTCGCGCTTTCGGTGTCGATCAGGCCCTTCGCCGGCTCGCGCCGCAGGATCAGCCGATGGATGTCCGCGCCGGCATGGGCATCGAAGCGATAAGTCTCGCGGCTCGCGCCGCCAGGGATCCGGGCGAGATCCGCCACCCGCACCGGCTGTTCCCAGACGCGCGAGAGATAGGCCTCGATCTCGGTTGCGGTCAGCGTGGTCATGCCGGGTCGAGCACACCCTTGAAGCCCGACGGCGCGTGCGGCCCCATCACCAATTGCTCAAGCACCCCCTTGCCGCGTCGCACCTTGCCGTCAGGTCCCGTCATGGTGACGGTGGCCAACGCCTGGATGTGCAGATGGTGCGGCTGCATCGGGTCCATCTCGGCGGGCACGAAATCCTCGCGCTCCACCGTGAGCCCGTCGCCCTGGTGCCGCCCATGGCTCCACTTGGGGTGGGTATAGCCAAGGCCAAGCATCATGAATTGCTGGCCAAGATCGAACTCGACCTTCGTTTCCTGACCCTCTTCGTCCTTCAGCGTGACGCTGGCCGCCTGGGCGTGGCGCGATCCCTGCTTCCACTGCACCTGATAGTCGGACTCGAAATGCGTTTCGTCCTCGATCCCGCCACCCAGCGGCTTCCACGCGGCGCGGCGATTCCAGAAGCGGCCATGCTCGTCGTCGTTGGTGTGGAAATAGAAGTCGCCGTCCTCCATCGCGGTCGGGCTCCACAGCCAGAAGAATTGCGGCGCAATCGGCGGACTGGCGGGCTGCGCATCGGGCGCACCGATCGGGCGCACACCCCAGGAGCGGTCGCGCGTGCCCAGCCAGCCGTTCACCTCGGTCCGCTCGCCATCGACCTCGATCCAGCCCTGATAGCTGCCGTTCTGCGTCATCCGCGTCACGTCCATCAGCACGCGCGGGCCGTTGCGGCGGGTAAAGCGCGGCTCCTCCAGCGGGAAGGCGCGGCCGGTGAAGGTCAGCTCGGCGCGGATCTTGTGCTCGGGCGAATTGACCGTGAGCTTCACCGACTTGAGCGGCTCAAGCACCTCGACCGCGATCCCGCCGACCTGCGTGTCCATACGCTCCATGTTGAGGCCGCGGCTGGCGTGCAGATTCACCTGCTTGCCGTCCTTCAGCCAGCAGAAGCTCGCATCGATGATGTTGATATGCGGATAGACGCCCATCGCGGCGGCGAAGAAGCCGTCCTCGTCGGCACCGGGGGCATAGCCGTTGAAGAAGAAGCGATCGTAGAAATTCCGATCCGTCCCCGCATAAGCGACCGGCTCGGCCGTCTGGTGGATCGGATATTCGTCGCCCTTGGTCAGCACCATGCCCGCTCTCTCCATCACATCCTTGGCCGATCTGTCGTCGGCTCAAGGGCGGAGGTGGACCAGCGGCGGCGGCCCTGTCAACGCCAAGATAACAGAAGTTACGTTACGATGACCGCGTGGTGCGGGCGCGTGCGTCAAACGCGCCGACACTGGCCGCGCGCCCCGGCGACACGGCCGGGCAAAGCCGCCCGCCCGTGCGCCTCCTGTCCGACTCAGCCGCGCGCGAGCGGCGCGAAGCGGGCGACCTGCTTGCCCACCATGCGCAATTGCTCGACCACCGCCGGGTCGTTCGCCCCGCCCTCGGCATCGAACTTGGTGATCGCGCTGTTGATCGCGGCGGCGAAAGGCGTCGGCCAGCCGCGCAGCGCATGGACGATCGATCGCAGCGCGGCGATCGTCGATCCCGTCGCCTGCCAGCCATAAGCAGTCGCGATCAGCCCCACCGGCATGTCGGCAAGATAGGTCCGCTCGGCATCGCGCGCGGTTTCCTCCAGCAGGTCGAGCGCGTTCTTCACCACGCCCGAAATGCTGCCGTGATAGCCGGGCGAGGCGATGATCAGCGCCGACGCGCCGCGCACCGCGTCGACGAATTCCTGCTCCTCGGCGGTGCGGCCGGGCGCCTTGGGGTCATAGAGCGGGAATTTCGCCATGTCGGCACCACCGAACAGGCGCGTGCGGAAACCCTGCTCGCCCGCCGCGTCCAGCGCGATCCGAAGCGCGCGTTCGGTGGAGGATATGCCACCAATGGTGCCGCCAATGCCCACGACCAACGGTCTGTCGTCCAATTGAAATGCTTTCTCTTCGCCGCTCATGCGCCTATCCCTCGCACGGTGCGCACCCTTGCGGCAACTGTCATACTGAAGTAATACGCCCGATGGCTGACCGCCGAGATGATTCCATGCGCCCGAGCTCCATGCGCCCTGACCCCTTCGATCCCAGCCAGCACGACGGTGGCCGCATCCGCTATCACCATGCCCCCGGCGAGGCGCGTGATCCCATGCCCGATTTCGCGGCGTGGCGCGATGGCGACCTGCCGGGCGAGGACGGAGCGGCGACACGCCGCGCAACGCGCTTCCGCCTGCCACGGGTGTCGATGCGCTGGATCATGCGCGGGCTCGGGGCAGCCGTCATCCTGCTGGTGCTGGCGATCATCTGGCTGGCGATCACCGCGCCGCTGTCGCAATCGCTGAAGCCGCCGACGCCGCCGTCGATCACGCTCACGGCGTCCGACGGCACGCCGATCGCACGGCGGGGCGCAATCATCGCCCAGCCGGTCGATGCCGCCAAGCTGCCCGCGCATGTCCGCGAAGCGTTCATGGCGATCGAGGACCGCCGCTTCTATTCGCACTGGGGCATCGATCCGCGCGGCATCGCGCGTGCCGCCTGGGCGAATTTCGGCTCCGGCGGGGTGCGTCAGGGTGGCAGCACGATCACGCAGCAGCTGGCCAAGAACGCCTTTCTCGATTCCGATCGTACCGCCGCGCGCAAGATCCGCGAGGTCTTCATCGCCTTCTGGCTGGAGGCGTGGCTAAGCAAGGACGAGATCCTCTCCCGCTATCTGTCGAACGTCTATTTCGGCGACAACGTCTATGGCCTGCGCGCCGCGTCGAACCATTATTTCGGGCGGGAGCCGGAGAAGATGAACATCGGCCAGGCGGCGATGCTGGCCGGCCTCGTCAAGGCGCCGTCACGGCTCGCCCCGACCAGCAACCTGAAGGGCGCGCGCGATCGGCAGAAGGTGGTCGTCGCGGCGATGGTCGACGCCGGTTTCCTGACCAAGAGCGAGGCCGCCGACGTGCAGCCGCAGCGCGTCAAGGCGCGCCGCGCACAGCAATTGCCCACCGGCACCTATTTCGCCGACTGGGTACTGCCCGATGCGCGCGACCAGGCCGGCGAGGTGCAGACCGAGGCCACCGTGCGCACCACGCTGGACCGCGATCTGCAGCGCAACGCCGAACGCGTCATCCGCCAGGCCGGATTGCGCCAGGCACAGGCCGCGCTGGTGGCGATGAAGCGCAATGGCGAGGTCGTCGCGATGGTCGGCGGGCGCGATTACAAGAAAAGCCCGTTCAACCGCGCCACCCAGGCGCGGCGCCAGCCGGGATCGACGTTCAAGCTGTTCGTCTATCTCGCCGCGCTGCGCGCCGGCATGTCGCCCGACACGATCGTGGACGATTCGCCGGTCGAGATTGCCGGGTGGAAGCCAAAGAACGACGACGGCCGCTATCTCGGCGACATCACGCTTCGGCGCGCCTTCCAGCGATCCTCCAACGTCGTCGCGGCGCGACTGACGCAGGAGGTCGGCGTGCGCAACGTGATCCGCGCCGCGCGCGACCTCGGCATCACGACGCCGATCGCCAATGAAGCGACGATTGGGCTCGGCACGTCCGAAGTATCGCTGCTGGAACTGACCGCGGCCTTCGCCGGCGTGTCAGAGGGGCGCTATCCGGTGCAGCCGCATGGCCTGCGCAACGTTGCGGACAAGAGCTGGTATCGGGCGCTGACCGATGGCCAACGCACGATGCCGCGCCGCATCCATGACGACATGCTGACCCTCCTTGCCGCCTCGGTGCGCGGTACGGGCCGCGCGGCGGCGCTGTCGGTCGATGCTTATGGCAAGACGGGCACGTCGCAATCGGGCCGCGACGCGTGGTTCATCGGCTTTGCGGGCGATCTGGTCGTGGGCGTGTGGGTCGGCAATGACGACAATACCCCCAACCCCGGCCTTCACGGCGGCGGCATCCCGGCGCAGATCTGGCGCAACTTCATGGTCAGCGCACTCGATCTTGCGCCGGTCGTGAAGGCGCCGGTGGTCGAGGATGTCGATCCCGATGCCGGGCTGACCAGCACGTTCGAAAATGAGATCGCGCCGATCGCCGGCCAGATCGAGGGGCTGGGGATGGATCTTCAGATCGGCCCCGACGGGTCGGTCAGCATCGCCCGGCCCGAACTGCCGCCCCCGCCCCGCCGACGCGAGGAACGGGAGCCGGTGTTCGAGGACGATCCAGGCGGCTTCTACTAGGCGAGCCGCCCGCCGCTCGGATCAGGCGGCGGGCGCAGCGTTTACTCGGCCGCTTCCATCACCGGGCTGTCCTCCAGCGGGTGCGACAGCCGGTCCAGCATCTCGCGCGGAACCACCTGCCAGAACCGGCCGACGCTGCGCTCCCAATCCTCCAGGATACCGCGCGACCATTTGGAATCGGTCGCCTTGGCGTGACGCGCGATTAGGTCGTGCAGCACGTGCGCCCAATGCGTCGAGGCGAGCCGCTGCCAGGTGATGCTTTCCGGATTGGCGCGCCGGGCGAAGCTGTCGTCATGATCGTAGACGAATGCCATGCCGCCGGTCATCCCAGCGCCGAAGTTCTGGCCCACGGCACCCAGCACGACGGCGGTGCCGCCGGTCATATATTCGCAGCCGTTCGCGCCGCAGCCCTCGACCACCACCGTCGCGCCCGAGTTGCGGACCGCGAACCGCTCGCCCGCCTGTCCGGCCGCGAACAACGCGCCGGAGGTCGCACCATAGAGGACGGTGTTGCCGACGATCGTATTTTCCTGGCTGCGCAGCGGTGACGACACTGCCGGGCGCACCACGATGATGCCGCCGGACAGGCCCTTGCCGACATAATCATTGGCGTCGCCGAACACCTCCAGCGTGATGCCCTTGCACAGGAAGGCGCCCAGGCTCTGCCCGGCCGAGCCGCGCAGGCGGATCGTCACGTGATGGTCGTTGAGCGCGCTCATCCCGAAGGTGCGCGTGATCTCGCTCGACAGCCGCGTGCCGACCGCGCGGTGCGTGTTGCGCACCGAATAGGTCAGCTGCATCTTCTCGCGGCGCGAGAAGACGGCGGCGGCATCCTTGATGATCTGCGCGTCCAGGCTGTCAGGCACCTCGTTGCGGAAGGTGCTGAGCGAGAAGCGCCGCTCCGCATCCGTGGCATCCACCTTGGCGAGGATCGGGTTGAGATCGAGGTCGTCGAGATGCTCCGCACCGCGGCTCACCTGCCGCAGCAGCTCGGTACGCCCGATCACTTCGTCGAGGCTGCGCACGCCCAGCCGCGCCAGGATGTCGCGCACTTCCTCGGCAATGAAGGTCATCAGGTTGATGACCTTTTCCGGCGTCCCGACGAACTTCTCGCGCAGCCGCGGATCCTGCGTGCACACGCCGACCGGGCAGGTGTTCGAATGGCACTGGCGCACCATGATGCAGCCCATCGCGACGAGGCTGAGCGTGCCGATGCCGAACTCCTCCGCCCCCAGGATTGCGGCGATCACGATGTCGCGCCCGACGCGAAGGCCGCCGTCGGTGCGCAGCTTGATCCGGCCGCGCAGGCCGTTCAGCGTCAGCACCTGGTTGACCTCGGAAAGGCCCATTTCCCACGGCGTGCCGGCATATTTGATGCTGGTCTGCGGGGAAGCACCCGTGCCGCCGACATGGCCGGACACCAGGATCACGTCGGCATGCGCCTTCGCGACGCCCGCCGCCACCGTGCCGATGCCCGCCGAGGAGACGAGCTTCACGCATACCCGCGCGCGCGGGTTGATCTGCTTCAGATCGTAGATCAGCTGCGCCAGATCCTCGATCGAATAGATGTCGTGGTGCGGCGGCGGCGAAATCAGCGTCACGCCCGGCGTCGCATGGCGCAGCTTGGCGATGAATTCGGTCACCTTGAAACCGGGCAGCTGCCCGCCCTCGCCGGGCTTGGCACCCTGCGCGACCTTGATCTCGATCTCGTCGCAGGCGTTGAGATATTCGGCCGTCACGCCGAAGCGCCCCGACGCGATCTGCTTGATCACCGAATTGGCGTTGTCGCCATTCTCGTACGGCTGATACCGGCTCTTGTCCTCGCCGCCCTCGCCCGACACCGCCTTGGCGCCGATGCGGTTCATCGCAATCGCCAGCGTCTCATGCGCCTCCGGCGACAGCGCGCCCAGGCTCATGCCCGGCGTGATGAAGCGCTTGCGGATCTCGGTGATCGGCTCGACCTGGTCGACCGGCACGCCTTCGGCCGGGAAGTTGAACTGCAACAGGTCGCGCAGATACACCGGCGGCTGGTCCGCCACCCCGCGCGAAAATTGCAGATAGGTCGAATAGCTGTCGGTGCTGACGGAGGTTTGCAGCAGGTGCATCAGCTGCGCCGAATAGGCATGCGCCTCCCCGGTATGCCGCTGGCGATAGAAGCCGCCGATCGGCAGATTCACCACCGCGTCGTCATAAGCGGCATCGTGCCGCCCCTTCGCGTTGACGTGGAGCGAGGCATAGCCCTCGCCCGAGATCTTCGCGGGCATCCCCGGGAAGAAATCGTTCACCAGCGCGCGGGACAGGCCCACCGCCTCGAAATTATAGCCGCCACGATAGCTGGAGATCACCGCGATCCCCATCTTCGACATGATCTTCAGCAGCCCTTCCTCGATCGCCTTGCGATGCCGCTTCAGGCACTCCTCCAAGCTGAGGTCACCGAACAGCCCGCGTGACTGACGATCGGCGATTGCGGCTTCCGCCAGATAGGCGTTCACCGTGGTCGCGCCCACGCCCACCAGCACCGCATAATAATGGGTGTCGAGGCATTCGGAGGTGCGCACGTTGATTGAGGCGTAGGAGCGCAGGCCCCGCCGCACGAGATGCGTGTGCACGGCCGCGGCCGCCAGCACGCCGGGGATCGCGATCCGCGCCGGCCCGACATGTTCGTCGGTGATGAAGATCTCGCTCTTGCCCTGGCGCACCGCCTGTTCCGCCTCGTTGCGGATGCGCTGGATCGCGGCGCGCAGCTTTTCCGGCCCGCCGTCCGCCTCGAACGTGGCATCGATCTCCGCCGCGGCGTTGTTGAAATAGGTCTTCAGCCGTGCCCAGTCCGTCGACGTCAGCACCGGCGAATCGAGCACCAGCACGCGCTCGCGCCGATCCTCGGTGTCGAGGATGTTGGCGAGATTGCCGAACCGCGTCTTGAGGCTCATCACATGGCGTTCGCGCAGCGAATCGATCGGCGGGTTCGTCACCTGGCTGAAATTCTGCCGGAAGAACTGACTGATCAGCCGGGGCTTGTCGGAAATGACGGCGAGCGGCGTATCATCGCCCATCGATCCGATCGCTTCCTTTGCCGTTTCCACCATCGGCGCCAGGATCAGCTCCATGTCCTCCAGCGTCTGGCCCGCCGCGACCTGGCGCCGTGCGAGTTCCGCACGGTCATAGCGCGGTACGCCTGCGGCGGGCGGCGGCGGCAGATCCTCGATCGTCGCGAAATTGCCGATCATCCCGGCATAATCGGCCTCGCCGGCGATCCGGTCCTTGACCTCGCGATCATGGTACAGCCGCCCCTCAGCCAGATCGACCGCGATCATCTGCCCCGGCCCCAGCCGGCCCTTGGCAACGATCGTCGATTCGGGGACCACCACCATGCCGCTTTCGGAGCCGACGATCAGCAGGCCGTCGGCGGTCTGGGTGTAGCGCAGCGGGCGAAGTGCGTTGCGGTCCATCCCCGCCACCGCCCAGCGGCCATCGGTCATCGCCAGCGCGGCCGGGCCGTCCCACGGCTCCATCACCGAGGCGAGATATTGATACATCGCGGCATGCGCGGGCGGCATGTCACCGCTGACGTCGCCCTGCCATGCCTCGGGCACCAGCATCAGCTTCGCGGTCGGCGCATCGCGGCCCGAACGACAGATCGCCTCGAAGGTCGCGTCGAGCGCCGCCGTGTCGGATGCGCCCGCCGGGATCACCGGCTTGATGTCCTCCGAATGCTCGCCGAACGCGATCGACGCCATGCGGATCTCGTGGCTCAGCATCCAGTTCTTGTTGCCGCGGATCGTGTTGATCTCGCCGTTATGCGCCAGGCACCGGAACGGCTGGGCGAGCCACCATTGCGGGAAGGTGTTGGTGGAATAACGCTGGTGGAAGATCGCGACCCGGCTTTCGAAGCGCTTGTCGGTCAGGTCCGGGTAGAACACCGACAGGCTCTCGGCCAGGAACAGCCCCTTGTAGATGATCGACCGGCAGCTCAGCGAACAGATGTAAAATCCCTGGATCTGCGCCGCGATCACCCGCTTCTCGATGCGGCGGCGGACCAGATACAGGTTCTTCTCGAACTCGGCCTCGTCGACCGCCTCGGGCAGCGGGCCGGCGATCATGATCTGCTCGATCTCCGGCCGCGTGGCCTGCGCCTTCAGGCCGATGACGCTGACGTCGACCGGCACCTGGCGCCAGCCATAGATGGTGTAGCCCGCCTCGATAATCGCGCTCTCGACGATGGTGCGGCACGTCTCCTGCGCGGCGAGATCGGTGCGCGGCAGGAACACCATACCGACGGCGAGCCGATTGGGCAGCACCTTGTGCCCGCCCATCGCGATCGCATCGTCGAAGAACCGCACGGGCAGGTCGACATGCAGGCCGGCGCCGTCGCCGGTCTTGCCATCGGCGTCGACCGCACCGCGATGCCATACCGCCTTCAGCGCATCGATCGCGGACTGGACGACGCGGCGCGACGGCTTGCCATCAGTCGCCGCGACCAGGCCAACGCCACAGGCGTCGCCTTCGAACTCGGGACGATACATGCCATGGGTGGCGAGATATTCGCGCTGATCCATCACGCGGCCTCCTTCGCGGTCGATGCCGCGGCCTTGCTCTTCAGATATTGGTGCATCGATGCGGCCACGTCGCGCCCATCACGGATCGCCCACACCACCAGGCTGGCGCCGCGCACGATGTCGCCCGCCGCGAACACCCCGTCGAGGCTGGTCATCAACGTCCTCGAATCGACCAGCACCGTGCCCCAGCGGGTGACGCCCAGCTCAGGCGCATCCCACAGATGCGGCAGTTCCTCGGCATCGAAGCCCAGTGCCTTGATCACCATGTCCGCCGGCATGTCGATCGGCCCGCCCGGGTCCACCTCCGGCGCGCGGCGGCCACTTGCATCGGGCGCGCCCAGCCGCATGCGATTGGCGCGCACCGCCGTGACCTTCTCGTCTCCCACAAAGGAATGCGGCGCGGACAGCCAGACGAATTCGGCGCCTTCCTCTTCCGCATTGGCCACTTCGCGCTGCGATCCCGGCATGTTGGCGCGGTCGCGGCGATAGAGGCATTTCACGCTCTTCGCGCCCTGGCGAATAGCGGTGCGCACGCAATCCATCGCGGTATCGCCGCCACCGATCACGACCACATTCTTGCCCGCGGCATCCAGCCCGCCATTGTCGAAGGCGGGCACCGAATCGCCGAAGCTCTTGCGGTTGGAAGCGGTGAGATAGTCGAGCGCGGCGATCACGCCGGCGGCATCGTTGCCCGGCACGTCAATCGCCCGCGCCTTATAGACACCGGTCGCGATCAGCAGCGCATCATGCCGCGCGCGCAGGTCCGCAAGCGAGGCATCATCGCCGACTGTAAAGCCCTCGTGAAAGACGATCCCGCCCGCCTTCAGCCGGTCGACCCGGCGCATCACCACCGGCTTCTCCAGCTTGAAGCCCGGGATCCCATAGGTCAGCAGCCCGCCGGCGCGATCGTGCCGGTCATAGACATGCACCTCATAACCATTGGCGCGCAGATATTCCGCTGCGGTCAGCCCGGCCGGACCGGCCCCGATCACGCCGACCGACTGGCCGCGCGCGGGGCCCGGCACCAGCGGCTCGACCCAACCTTCTTCCCAGGCGGTGTCGGTGATGAACTTCTCGACCGAGCCGATCGTCACCGCGCCATGGCCGGAGAATTCGATGACGCAATTGCCTTCGCACAGGCGGTCCTGCGGACAGATCCGTCCACAAATTTCCGGCATGGTGGAGGTCGCGTTGGAGAGCTCATAGGCTTCGCGCAGCCGCCCTTCGGCGGTCAGCCGCAACCAGTCGGGGATGTGATTGTGAAGCGGGCAATGCACCGTGCAGTAAGGCACGCCGCATTGCGAACACCGCCCCGCCTGCTCCTCGGCGCGCGGCACCGCATAGCGATCCGCAATCTCGCGAAAGTCCTCCGCGCGCGCGTCGGGCGCCCGCTTGTCCGGGTAGGATTGCGGGGTGACGACGAAACGAAGCATGGAATCAGCAGCCATAAGCCCTCCGCCGACGTGGTTCTCACATCGGCCGGATGCCATCAAGTCAGCATTGCTGTCCTATTTTCCAGCCTGCCCCGTTAGATCGTCAGTCCGCACGTATTTTTCCGGAGATAATAGTCCTGGTCCGGACCTACTTTGCTGCGAGCACCAGCAGAGCAACGCTCCCGGCGGCGATTCGGTACCAGGCGAACGGCGCGAAACCATGCTTCGTCACCACAGCCATGAACGCTTTCACCACCACCAGCGCGACGACGAACGACACCAGCGCGCCGACGCCGATCAGCTGCAGGTCATTGGCGGTGATCGCATCACGATGCTTGTACATCTGAAGCACCGTGGCGCCGGTCAGCGTCGGCAACGCCAGGAAGAAGGAGAATTCCGCAGCCGTGCGGCGATCAATGCCGAACGCCATCGCACCCATGATCGTCGCGCCCGACCGGCTCACGCCCGGGATCATCGCCATGCACTGGACCAGGCCGATCTTCACCGATTGCGGCACCGAAACGCCCGAGATGCCCCCGACGTCGCGGGTTTTCGCCAGTCGCTCGACGATCAGGATCGCGACCCCGCCTATGATCAGCGCCCAGGCGACGACGACGGCATTTTCCAGCAGCGCCTCGATCTGGTCGTTGAAGGCGAGGCCCAGCGCAACCGCAGGGATGAACGCGATCAACAGGTTACGGACGAAGGCGATCGAGTGTTTCTCGCCCTTCATCAGGCCGGACAGCACCGCCATGAACGTGCGCCAGTACAGCACCACGATCGCCAGGATCGCGCCTGGCTGGATGGCGATGTTGAACACCGCCCAGCGCTGCGGATCATAGCCCAGCAACTCGGTGGCGAGGACGAGATGGCCGGTGGAGGATACCGGCAGGAATTCGGTCACGCCCTCGACAAAACCGAGGAGGATGGCGGTCAGCAGATCGGACATGGGTGCCTTTCAGGTCACGCGCCGCCCAGGTCCGGGCGCGCGCGAAAAAACGCGCGCGAAACGATGCTCAGGCGGCGGTGGGACGGGCAAAGCGGCCGTTGCGCTGGTAGCGCACCAGCCAGCCCGGCGCGACGCTCGCCAGCGGCGTTGCGGTGATGCCCAGCGCGGTCAGCCCCTCGGCACCCGGCGTCACCACCGTGTCCTTCTGCAGCAGCTTCCACTGGTCGGGCGAGACCGGAATGAACGGCACCGCCGCGAGCACCCCGCCCAGCGCGTCAGGCACCCGAACGAACGACGGACGGCGGCCGATGGCGCGCGCAATCCACTGGTTCAGTTCCATCATGGTGAACACGTCCGGTCCGCCAAGCTCGAAGGTGCGCCCACCATAAGTCGCCGGATCGGAGAGCGCGGCGACCACCGCGTCACCCACGTCACCCGCGAACACCGGCTGGAAACGGGTGTCGGGCTTCAGCACCGGCACCACGGGCAGCCGCGCGATCATGCCGGCGAACATGTTGATGAACTTGTCCTCCCGCCCGAACACGGTGGACGGACGCAGGATCGTCGCGGCCGGGAACGCGTCGCGCACGGCCGCCTCGCCTTCGCCCTTGGTGCGGGCGTAATAGGAATCGCCATCGGCATTCGCCCCGATCGCCGAGACGTGCACCAGCGCCTGGACGCCCGCCTCGCGCGCCGCGCTGGCCAGCGCTTGCGGGCCATCGACATGGATGCGCAACAGGTCGCCGGTGAAGCTGCCGACCAGATTCACCACCGCGTCCGATCCCGCGACGGCGCGCGCCAACGTATCGGGGCGGGTGATATCCGCCGCCACGAACTGGGTCTGCCCCAGGCCGCCAAGCGGCTTCAGAAACCAGGCCTCGCGCGGATCACGCTGCGCGATGCGCACGCGGGCGCCAGCGGCAAGCAGGGTCTGCGCGACGTACCGGCCGAGAAAACCGCCACCGCCGATCAGCGTGACCAGTTTGTCCTTCATGTAACGCTCCGCCGAGGAAAAATTCGCTTTGCCCCTAGCCGTGCGATGTACCTGTTGACAAGGCTGCCACCTGGGCCCTAGAGGCGCCGGCCTACCCCGTGCCCAGATGGCGGAATTGGTAGACGCACCAGCTTCAGGTGCTGGCGATCGCAAGGTCGTGGAGGTTCGAGTCCTCTTCTGGGCACCATTCTCCCTAGGCTATTGAAAAGCCTAGGAAATAGCTGAGAAACAACGGTTTTTACAGGCGGCTGTTACATCTGTAACAGGGGCTGAAAGCCATGTGTACCTATCTCGCTAAGCGCGGTTCTACCTACTATTTTCGGCGGGCAATCCCTGTCGAGCTACGGCCTGCCTTTGGCGGTCGGGCTGAGTTCATGCTGTCGCTACGGTCCAAGGATCGGGCTGAGGCCAAGCTCCGCATCCCTTCTCACACTGTCGAAACTGACAAGCTGCTAGCAGATGCTGCCCGGTCCCTAGCTGGCAAGCCTGCCCCTAAGCCGAAAGCTCCCCTGTCCCCTGCTCAGATAGAGCGGGAGCGGACACGATGGGAACAGGAGCTAGAGCAAGCGGACCATGTAGCCGATGAGCTATTCGCCACGGACATGGAGGCTGAGGCTCTATCCCCGATCATGGATGCCCTGAGCGCGGGCAAGGAGCCTGAGGGATCGCTAGCCGACATAGCGAGGGCTGGCAGGCTGCTAGTGGAGCATGAGCGGGAGACAGCCGGGGCAGATCGGGAAGCCCTGCTAAACTCGCTTCATGCCCGGTTCGGCCAGAATGCCCGCGCATCGGAAGGCCAAAATCAGGCCGTTGAGTACAGCCCCGATGCCAGCCCCAATGAGGGCAAGGGCAAATACCTAGACACAGATATCCTCAACGGGTGGGCCGCTGAACGTAAGCCGTCGCCCCGTGGCAAGGATGCCTACTGGCGGGATGCCAAGCTGTTCAATTCCATGATGGGCCGTAAGTCCGTCGAGCTAATCACGAAGGCCGATGTGATGGCCTACAAGCGCAAGCTGATAGCGGACCCTGCCCGTTCTCAGGTCAATGTTCGGGATCGGCTGGCCTACCTGCGAACCCTGCTAGAGTGGGCGGCGCAAGAGGATATCGTCCCCGTCAACGTAGCCCGCGACGTTAAGATGGCTGTGACGGAACGGGGAGAAAAGCGGAAAGACTTCTCTACCGATGACCTCAACGCCCTGTTCGCTGGCCCGGTTCACGCCAAGGGCGAGCGGCCTAAGGGCGGATATGGTGAGGCTGTGTACTGGATGCCCCTGCTAGCCCTGTTCATGGGAGCGCGCCGGGAAGAGATTGGCCAGCTACGGGTGCAGGACGTGAAGCCCGTCGCCTACATAGACGATGACGATAAGCGGCAAGAGGTATGGTGTATCGACATTACAGATACGCCCGATGATGACGCCTTACCTAATCAGATCAAGAATGAGGCGAGCAATAGGCTTGTCCCGCTGCATCCCAAGCTAATCGAGCTGGGGTTCATCGACTATGTGCAAAAGCTGCCCGATCAGACAGGCCGCGTATTCCCCGGCTTAAAGGCCGTAGGCGTTGGTAAGAAACTAACTGACAAGGTAGGCCAGTGGTTCAGCCGCTATAAGAAGGATTGCGGGATAGAGGATAAGGCCAAGGTCTTTCACTCATTCCGCCATACATGGAAAACTCATGCCGTAGATGCCGGTATCCCTGAGCGGGTATGCCGACAATTCCAAGGGCATGAGGGTAAAGACGCTGCCGACAAGTACGGGGCTGCTCCATCTATGCGGGTAATGGTAGCTGCCATTGCATCTTATCGGGTGCCGGGGCTGGTCATTCCCACGCCTTGAACGAACCGGACATACAGATACCCGAAATTGCTCCGCTCAGCCCCGTCAGGAGTCGATTGGATGCGGTCGGGTATCTGTAGGCCGGGATGAGCTATCGCCTCTCAGCGACTCTCCTAGGCAGGATTTCAGGCATCCGGCCCAAGCGGTACGCCAGCCTCACGGCGGGCAGCTTCCCCAGTCGGGGTCACTCGGTATCCCGTGGCCGTCTGCATATAGCCCACGTCCCCTACCGGGGTGCCATGGGTGCGGCGGGCCGCGTCTCCGGTCTGAGCTACCCGGATGCCGGTCACGCTGCGGCTGGTCTGATAGGGATCATAGCCGGACATGCTCTGCCCCGCCTGTGGGCCGCTTGCCGGGGCCTGTGCGACGAGGCGGAAGCCGGTCGGGGTCTGCACCCACTGCGGTCCCGTCGCCGGTGCCTGAGCGGGCGCTGAGGGAGCCTGAGCGGTAGGGCTGGGAAGGCCATTGAAGCCGAACGAGCTATTGGCCGTCTGGCCGGGTGCAAGCGTGGTGGCGTCGGGAACATCGGGAGTATCGGCAAAGGCTTCTGCCGTGCTGCCTAGCGCATCATCGATAGTCCAATTGGCTGCATCGGCCTCGGTCACTTCGCCCTTGCTGATTGCCAGCGCCTTGGCATCCTCAAGGATCATAGGAGCAAGGCCATCAAGGCAACTGTCATCGCCGGTATTATTGTATTCGGTCAGCGCCCGATCATACAGCGCAACCGTAGCATCGTCGCTATGGTGGATCAGATCAACGGCAAGGTGCAGCGTATTTCCCATAGCAGGGACACGAGCAATGAAGCTATCGATAGCAGTCTTGTAAGCGACATTGGCGGGATAGCCCTTAGCCAACTCAGCCGTTGCAGCTTGCTGTACAGTACGGGGATTGTGGCCATGTACAGCGATCAGGGATAGTGCCGCCTTGACCTTAATGGCCTGACGGGGAGTTAGTGCGGTCATGTGGTATCCTTAGGAATTGAGAGGCGGAACGTCGCCAATGGTCAACACTGGCGGGATCGACCCTGAGCGGACGCAAGCTACCAGCCAGCGATAGGCATCCTTGAAGCGGGGCGTATTGAGGTAGGAACGGCCTGCGGCCTCCCAGAGCGCATAGACCTCAGCAGCCATACAGCGGGCTATGCCTTGGGCATCCTCTGGCAGGTCGTAGAGTGCAGGCGTTACGGCCCGGTCTGATAGCTGGGGCCATCCAGCTTCAAGCTCGATAGCTTGCCGGGTTAGCAGGACTGCGAGGCTAGCGGCCTCACCGGGGATGAAGGCGGCGGCTAGGGCGGGATCGGCCTTGCCACTCATTTGCCATGCAGTGACAGCGCCCCATTCTACATGGGCCTTGGTGCCATCGGCATAGGGGCCTGCCCTCAGTAGCAGGTCATCAAAGGTACGGGGTTCAACGTGCCAACGTGGCCGGGGATTGGCTGGGAATGAGCGGGGAGGCTTAGGTGCCTCTCCCGTTCCCCAGTCATGCAGATCGGACATTACGCCGCTAGGGCAGTCGTGAAGTATCCGCGCTGCTTGCCCTGCATATACAGAGTGAACGCCTCCCGTGGCTTACCCGGTGCCAGCGCCATGATGCAGGCAGGAATAGCGTGGGGTTTTTTCGTTACGAGATAGTCAAAGGCATCATCATCAAGGGCAGAGAAGCCGTTGCACTCATGCTCTTTAGGGATGCTGGCATTAGCCGTGATATCCCATGTATCCCGCTTATACTTGATGAGGAAGCCGGTAGTATTCAGGTTATCACCGGGCTTCACCTCTACGCGGATATCAGAGAAGCGGGAGAGTCGTAGATTGCGAGCCTCCACCTGTTCGTCAGCAAGAGCAGTAGCAAACCTATCCTTGGCATCCTTCAATGCCCTATCAAGCTCATTGGCCTTATCCATGGCAGGCTTGCCGAGGATATCAATATAGCTGTTGACCTTGAGCAATTCGGCGCTGAGCGTTTCAATCTCGACGGCAATAGCAGCAAGGGTGTCTTTGTTGTTCATGGGTGTATCCTGTTACAATAGGGGAAATCAAAGCTTGGGAGCGGATGCCCCTATCTTCATCTTCTCATCGCGATAGGTGTAGATGGTCCCGCTATCTGCATCAGCAGCGGCCATCAGCTTGGCAATCGACGGACGGCCAGCAGGCTTACGCTCGATATGCTTGGGCATAGGAATGCAGAGAACATCGAGAGCTAGGCGAAAGCCATTGATGATACGGCTATCGATACCATCAAGATGGGCAACAATCCGGGGATCACTCAGGCGGCTGGTATCAACAGACATAATCGTCATGGGATATCCTTCATATTGTTGGAGGTAATTTGGCAAAAGTTCAGACAGACAGCCCGCTTGCACGTAGGCAAACGAGAACAGATATCTTGAAGCTATGGAAAGGGTACGCCTGCTAGCTACCAACTAGGGCAATGCTATAGCTAGCAGGCTGGCAATTGCTCAGGGCCGATGGGCATTGGTTAGATGAGCAATGCGTATATGGAGGAAGATGGCAGTCATTCCTCTGATAGCCTCAGGCTGATGTATAGCGATCACCCGAACAGGAAACGAGTAATAACTATCTGAGGCTATCGGAAGAATGAGATTGTGCATCGGGAATGCGGATGCAGATTGTAGAGTAGGATATACATATACTAGTATGATCCTAGATTAGATATATAGAAGCTGTATCCAGCGTCCCCCCTACCCCCCAGAGCTTCCAATATGGAGCTTACCCGCAATGCAGGTATGAGGATAATCGACATCATAGGTAATGGCCGAATGCCATAGCTACAGTCATTGGGAAGCAAATACAGCCGCATGATCCTGAGTTAGATAATACGTCGCTTGTAGTGCCAGCGTCCGATACCGCATGTCATCCTATCAAGATGGCACACCCCTTCGCCCTACGGCTAACCCTCACGGGCTGTGGTATCTACAGTTACGTACTGTCAGACGTGCCCCCGGCCTAAACGGGAACTGGCGGTGATGAATGGTGTATTGCCTAACGGTAGTGAAATGGTCCGAGATTTACTCCCGTGCCTGAGCAAGCCTGCCCTGTGCAATACGGTAATGAAATGCTCCGGGCCTTCCTCCCGTATCTGAGCCGCGCCCGATACAGCCCCGTACAGAGTCGCCAAGGTATCCCGGCTAGGTCGATACCCTGAGCCTCCCATATCGACTCCTGTGGCCGTCTCTGGCCGATCTAGCGGGCCTCCAATCGAGCAAGCGCCTTATGCAGGCTGGCGGGATGCCACTTGCCCCCGGCTGGCGACGGGATCGCACGGCTATTCAGGGCCTCGACCATCTTACGAACGGACAGCCCCTCAGCCTTCAATGCCAGGAGGTCAGCAGCGATAGGCTCTAGCCGGTCCAATGCCTCAGCCTTGTTAGCAGCAGCCAGTACCTTGCCATGCTTGCCTAGCTCCGTTCCCCGATCCTTGGCAGCGGCTAGCGCGGCCTTGGTCCGTTGGCTGATTACCTCAGCTTCCTTCTCAGCCAGTGCAGCGAAAAGGTGTAGCTGGAAGCGATCAGCGTTCGGCATATCAGCGACAGCGAACTCTACGCCTGTCTCCATCAGCCCCGATATGAAATGGACATTGCGGGCAAGCCTATCGAGCTTGGCGATAATCAGGCCAGCCTTCTCCCGCTTGGCTGTAGCGAGAGCAGCGACAAGCTCAGGCCGCTTGGACAGGGCATTAGCTCCCTTGCCCGTCTCTACCTCGATATGCTCCCCGATCAGGTCAACGCCATTGGCCGCAACGTATCGGGCCACCGCCTCCCGCTGAGCCTCTAGCCCTAGGCCGCTCTTGCCCTGCTTATCCGTGCTAACGCGGAGGTAGGCGACAGCCTTGGTCATCTTGCGAAGGTTCATAACGGCTAGTCCTGTTCACGGGTCAACGAACGTATACCCATGAACAGTTAGGAGGGCAAGCCGTTCCCGGTCCTATCGTTATCGATCTAGCTGGGATGGAGCTTGGCTGTAGTGACACGCTACGCAGGGATGGAGAACCACGCGCGATAATGCAGGTCGGACAGGCGTGTCATATTCGTGGGACCGGGCAGGGCCGGGATACGGGGGATAGGACGCTGGCTCTAATCCGAGTGCCCCTCTCGCATATCTCCACCAAAAATAGGTCGTAGGCGGTTGCAGCCCTGTCGGTTAGTGTTCCGGCATAGATGAAGCCGGAGATGATGGCGTGACTGGTAAGCCTTGGGGATTTGAGTTCAACGGGGACAAACCTGCTGTATTCAGCCTACCTAGGCAGGGGCTAGACGGGCGTCCGCTAGGCAGACAGGTAAACTTGTCACCGCCTCTGGCCAAGGGTGAGCGGGGAGGTGTGCTAACCCCTCCCGTCAATGTTAAGTCCAGTAGCAAGGCTGCGTTGGAGGTTGAGACTCCTAGGCCTCTCAGCGAAGAGTTGTTGAAGCTAACGCTGTTGTTTGTCGATAGGATCGATGTACCTAAGAACAGAAACATTTCTTCTGGAAACGCGAACATAGATGCACTCAGCGATATGGGCATAGCCTCTAGGTCGACCATTTTCTTTGAGGGTGGCGTAGGGCTAGATAAGATGTTTACTCATCCATGGCTTGCCTACTTAGAACTAGAAAAGCGTGAGCCGGGACGCTGGTCTATCTGGCAAGAACCCAATCAGCAAATCGTACCAGAAGACGAGTTAACCCCTGACCTCGCCTTCCAGCTAGAGCTTACCAACGGTCTGATAGTTCCTCACGAACTAACCCCATACGAGGACGTTCTATCGTTTAAAGACAGGCATCGTGATGAGCTTATTTCTCTGAGGCATCATCTAGAGGATTTTGCAATCAGACTGTCGAAAGAAGGCGACCCTAGGGCCGTAAACCTTGAGAGAGAACGATTTGACGTTTCGCTAGCTGACTATCTGAAAAAGGCTCGCCGTTCCAACGTTCGGAAAGCGATTGCAAGCGTGACTACTGAGTTCGATTGGAAGGCAGGGGTTAGTAGCATAGCTGGTGGCGGTAGCGGTGGCCTTCTAGCTGCTGCTCAGAACTTATCTCTGACAGCCGCAGCGACAGCGATTGGCGGCGGCGTACTCGCTGCCCTGTCGCTCAAGAGCGTAGCGGGATTGAAGGACGGCCCTTCCCCGTTCCGATATATCGCACGGATCGAGAAGGAATATGGTGGGTGAACGGTTCGAGTCCCTGTCGCGGACTCGCATTGGAGTGCCCCCTTGCCATGCGCCTAGGCAGACTGTTACATCAGCCATTGCCAACAGTGACAGCGACCTAAATAAAAACCGTTGTTTCTCAATGGCTTAGAAGGGTGACGGTAAAATCCTCTTCTGGGCACCACTTTTCCGGTCAGGGATGGGCACTGCGCCCTCCCTGACGGAAAATCACGGCGAGCTTCGCTTTACTTCCTCCGATCGTCTATCCGGAATACCCACCGCACTAGCGCCAGCGGCGGGAACCGACGGTTTTTCTTGCACCTGGCATTGCGCTGGGTCGGCCGCATCACGTTGCATCGTCAGTCCCCGCCCGCTCCAGCAGCGCCGCGTCGATCACCCTGACATGGCCGTAGCCCCTGCCGATCGCCCCTGCCCGCTCCAGCGCCGCGAGATGCGCATTCACCGCTTTTCGAGAAAGGCCGCACAGCTCGGCCAGGTCCGATTGCGACAGCGGCGCCTCCCCGACCGCGGCAAACGGCAGCAGCCGCCGCGCGATCCGCGCGCGGGGCGGCAGCGCCAGCATCTGCGCCAGCGAATGAACGCTCGCGTCCAGCTGCGCGTAGACGAGCGTGCTGACCGACTGCCACAACAGCGGCTCCTCGGCACCGACGCGCGCCAGCGCGGCATCGCTCACCGTGAACACGCGGCTCGGCGGCCCGGCACTCGCGGTCACGATCCGTGGGCCGCCGCCATGCCGCTGTGACTGGCCAAAGGCGCCGCCGGCCTGCGCCACGCCGACCAGGATGGTGCGATCATCGACCATCGCCTCCAGCCGCAGCATGCCGCTGAGCACCATCACCAGCCCCGTCGCATCATCGCCCTCGCCATAGACCCATTGCCCCGCCCCAAGCGCCCGCAGGCGCCCAGCGGCGGCAAGGCTGTTCTGCAGCGCACCCGACTGGCGAGCAAACCAGCGACTGATCCGAAGCTCCTCCAGAAGCATGCGCCAAATGTAACCCGCGGGACATTTTCAGGCCAGCCGCGGCGGTACGGTCAGCAGCAACCAACAAGGAGAGGATCAATGGCGATACCCGAAATGCACCCTCTGGCGGCGCATGTCGGCGTAGAGGCGCACGGCGTCGACCTGAACACGATCGACGACGCGGGGTTCGACGCGCTGCGGCGGGCGGTGGCGGACCACGGCGTCCTGTTCGTCCGCGACCAGACCCTGACGCCCGAACAGCATATCGCTTTCGCCCGGCGCTGGGGGCCGATCGACGTCAACAAATACTTCCCGGCGAACGGCGGCTACCCGGAAATCGCCGAGGTGCGAAAGACGGAGAATCAGCAGACCAATATCGGCGGCGGCTGGCATACCGATCACAGTTATGACCAGGTGCCCGCCATGGGTTCGATCCTGCTGGCGCGCGAGACGCCGCCGACCGGCGGGGACACGCTGTTCGCCAGCCTCGGTGCGGCCTTCGACAGCCTGTCCGACGGCCTGAAAACGACGCTGCGCGGCCTGCGCGCGGTCCATTCGGCCGATCACATCTACAGCGCCGACGGCATCTACGCGAAGACCGATCAGGCCGCCGATCTGAAGGGCCATGACGAGCGTACCCGCGCCGTCCACCCGGTGATCATCCGGCACCCGCAGACCGGGCGCGAGATCCTGTACGTCAATCCCGCCTTCACGCTCCATTTCGAAGGCTGGACGCGGGAGGAGAGCATGCCGCTGCTGACCTACCTCTATCAGGTGGCGATGCAGGATCGGTTCCACTGCCGCGTCAGCTGGGCACCGGGGTCGCTCGCCATCTGGGACAACCGCTCAACCTGGCATCTCGCCATGAACGATTATTACGGGCACCGGCGGCTGATGCACCGCATCACGATCTCGGGCGAGCCGCTGCACTGATCGCGCGAAGCGGCGCCCGCCCGCGGCTGGATCAGATGGTCATGCCCTGCAGCAGCCGCGGCAGCGCGCCGCTCTCGCCGCGCGCCTCCGCCATGAAGCGGTCCTTCAGCGGCGGGATGGCGTTGACGGCGGAAATGCCGAAGCGGCGCACCGCGCTCGCCGTTCGCCCCGGAATGCCGAACAGGCGGGTCAGCACGTCAGTCGCGCCCGCGACCATCATCGTGTCGAGGCTGCGCCAGCGCCGATAGCGGTCAAGCAATTGCGCATCGCCCGCCTCCAGCCCGAGGCGTCGTCCCTCGACCAGCACTTCGGCCAGCGCCGCGACATCGCGGAAGCCCAGGTTCAGCCCCTGGCCGGCGATCGGGTGAATACCGTGTGCGGCGTCGCCGACCAGCGCCAGCCGCTCGGCGGTGATCGTGGCGGCATGGTGAAAGCCCAGCGGATAGCTCGCGCGCGGGCTCGCCTTGTAGAGGGTGCCGAGGAACCCGCCCATCCGCTTCTCCGCCTCCGCGAGGAAGGCGCGGTCGGACAGTTTCAGCATCGCCGGGCCCTGCGCCTGCTTCACCGACCAGACGATGGCGCAGCGATGCCCGTCATCGTCGTCGACCAGCGGCAGCAGCGCGAAGGGGCCGGTGGGATAGAAGATCTCGAACGCGATGCTTTCATGCGGCCGCTCATGGTGGAACGCACCGATGATCGCGGCATGATCGTAGCGCCAATTGGCGGTGGTGATGCCGGCGGCGGCGCGGGTGGGCGAGTTGCGCCCCTCGGCAGCGACCAGCAGCGACGCGGTGACCATGCTGCCGTCGCTCAGCGTCGCGCGCACGCCACTGGCAGAGCGATCGACCTCGACCGCACGGGTCAGCGGGCGGAAGTCGACATTGCTCTCGCTCATGCTGTCGGCCAGCGCGCGGCGCAGCGCGCGATTCTCGTACATCGTGCCCAGCGCGCCATCATCGGCATCGGGAATGAAATCGAGCGCACCCGGCTCCAGCCCGTCGCTGACGCGGATCTGCCGGATCGCGCACCCCTGCCCGCGTAGCCGGTCGGCGACGCCGATCGCTTCCAGCATGCGGTGGCTGGCACTGGCGATCGCGGAGGCACGTCCGTCGAACCCGGCCGACAGCGTGACCGCCGGGTCCGCCGGATCGACGACGATGGTGGAGATGCCGTGGCGATCCAGTGCCAGCGCCAGCGTCGCGCCGACCAGGCCGCCACCCAGGATCAGGACGTCCGCGTGTTGCATGTGAGTCATCCGATACGCTCTTTTCCGCCGCCAGCCTGTCGCCGCCGCTTATGACAAGTCACCCAGGGCTCTAGCGGTTGCATCGCCCCGGCGAAAGCACAGGCCCGGCGAAAGCACAGGCCCAGCGAAAGCACAGGCCCAGTGAAAGCATAGGCCCAGCGAAAGCAGAGCCAGGGCCCACGCGGCGCTCAGCGCAAGCCGATGATCGCGATCTGCCGGCCGTAATCCGGCTCGCTCCGGTGCGTCGCGCGGCGATAGCTGAAGAAGCGGTCCTCATCGGCATAGGTATCCAGCCCCAGCGCCTCGATCCGCTGCACCCCTGCGCTCGCCAGCCGATGCGTGACATAGGCCTCCAGGTCGAACTTGGCGTGGCCGGCGCGGGCATCGACGAAGAACCGCTCATTGGCGGGATCCTCCTCCTCGAAGCGGCGGCGGAACGCCTCGTCCACCTCATAGCTGGCGCGCGCGATGCACGGGCCGATCGCGGCGGCGATCCGATCGCGCCGCGCGCCAAGCGCTTCCATCGCGGCAATCGTCGTATCGGTGACCCCGCCGATCGCCCCCTTCCACCCGGCGTGGGCCGCACCGACGACGCCCGCCTCCCGGTCGGCCAGCAGCACGGGCGCGCAATCGGCGGTCAGGATGCCGAGCGCGAGGCCCGGCCGGTCAGTGACCATCGCATCGGCACGCGGGCGTTCGGCCACGTCCTGCGTGATCGTCACGCAATCGGCCGAATGAACCTGGAAACAGGTGACGAGCGGCGCGCGCCCCAACACCGCCGCCACCGCGCGTCGGCGGTTTTCATCGACCGCGGCGCGATCATCGTCGGAGCCAAGCCCGACGTTGAGCCCGCCATGCAGCCCCTGCGACACCCCGCCACGCCGACCGAGGAAACCATGCGCCACATCGCGCAGACTGCGCGCCCGGATCACTTCCACACCGTTCCCGTCGCCGCTCAAACCTACGCCGCTATCCATATCAACTCCGCTCACAATTCGCGCCGCATGATGAGGTCGCGGTCGATCTGCGACCCGGTCTGGAACGCATAGTCGCCGACATGGACGAAGCCGTGCTTGGCGTAAAAGGCGCGCGCCCGGCCATTTTCTTCCCAGACGGTCAGCAGGATCGCGCTCTTTCCGCGGCTGCGCGCGACGTCATGGGCCCAGTCGAGCAGCCGGGCGGCCACGCCGCTGCCATGCCGCGCGGGATCGACGTACAATTGGTGGAGATGAAGCGCGTCGTCGGTCGGCACCTCGCCCGCAAAGAAGGTCGGCCCCAGCTTGCAATAACCGACCACCCCCGCGCCATCGACCGCCAGCTGGAAGTCGAACGCGGGGTCGAGCAACTGGCGGCGCAGCGTTCCCGCCGCGCCATAATGCTGCGCCACATAGGCCGCGATGTCGTCTGCGGGCGCCGAATGGCCAAAGGTCGCCAGCCACACCGCGCGTGCCATCGTGTCGAGCGGCTCGGCGTCGCCGGGCGTCGCCGGGCGATAGTCGATCATGCGAAACCGGCCGGCTCGGGCCAGTCGGGATGGCGCATCGCCAACACCTTGAACAAGGTGCCCATGGCGACGACCAGCCGCTCGCGATCCGGCGCCACCCTGGGCCCCAGCGCCGCGGCGCGCGCATCGATGCCCAGCCGCGTCAGGAAATCGCCCTGTCCCACGGGCCCGGAGACGATCGCGCCGCTCGCCGTGCCGACCATGCCCAGCGTCGCGAAATCGACATGCGCGGTCAGATCGCGCTCGCCCGGCTCCTCGAACGGATTGGCGAATTGATGGCCGCGAACCGCCTGCAACGTCTCGCCCACCGCCGGCCCCTCATAGCCGTAATCGATCGCGAGCAGCGCGCCGCCCTGCGCCACGATCCGCGCGGCGAGCACGCGCATGATCCCCACGCTGGCGGGCGAGGTCTCGATGATCGCACCAACCGGCGAATCGCGCAGATGCTCGGGAATGATGCTGTCCGGAACGGTCGCGCCGCCGATCGGCAGGAACAACGTGTCTTGGCAGGCGACCAGCCGCTCGCGCCATCCCGACGGCCCACGCACCAGCTGGCGGATCGGCAACGCGTCGAAGAATTCATTGGCGATGATGATCAGCGGGCGATCGGTCGGCAGGTCCTCGACATCGTCATGCCACACCGCCTGCGGCACCGCCGCCGCCTGCCGCGTGCGCAGCGTCGGGCTGGTCTCGACGAAGTGAACCGGCGGGGTGAAGCCGGCCTTTGCAGCGGCGCGCAAGGCATCCGCGGTCAACGTGCCGCGCCCCGGCCCCAATTCCACCCAGCGCACCTCGGGCCGTCCTGCGCGGTCCCACAGGTCGGCGGCCCACAGGCCGATCAGCTCGCCGAACATCTGGCTGATCTCGGGCGCGGTGGTGAAATCACCCTCCGGGCCCAGCGGGTCACGCGTCGCATAATAATGCGCGTTGGCGGCGGCCATGAACTGGCTGACCGGGATCGGCCCGCCCAGCGCGATCGCGCGGGCGAGGCGTTCGGGAAGGTTGCCCTCCATCGGGTCGGGCGAAGCGGGAACGGCGGGGTCACTCATCAGCCCGGCGACATGCCCGCCGCCGCCGCGCGCCGCAACCCGGGCGCATACGGGCAGGCATTGCTCAGGCGGCGGCACCAGTCAGGCGCAGGCGCGCATTCTCGAACGGCATGCCCTCGTCGTCCACCACCCGCCGCGACACCTCCTGAAAGCCGATCCGCCGATAGAAACGCATCGCTGCCGCGTTCAGGACATAGACGTCCAGTTCCAACTCGCCCCGCAGCCCCATCGCATGGGCGATCAACCGGCGGCCGATCCCCCGCCCCTGCATCTGCGGCGCCACGAAGAGCCCACCGACAAAGGAATCGAGCAGGCTGATGAACCCGACCGGGGCGCCCTCGATCGTCGCCACCCATGTCTCGGAATGGGGAAGGTACTGGTCCTCGATCAGCGAACGCTGCTCGATCAGGCGCTGCTCCCCGATGAAGGAGTGGGCGATCAGGCAGGCGTCGAGCCAGATCTGCGACAATGTCGTCGTGTCGGCTGCCCCGGCGAAGGGGCGGATGATGATGGGCTGACGGGGCATGATATCCGCGCGAATGGGTTTAGCCGGAAGATTGATGGCGATGGGATCCCCCTTGCCGTTCAGGTCGCCAGCCGGTCGATCATCGCCATCGCCCCATGCGGCGCGCGCACCTTGGCGCCGTTGATGAAGAATACGAATGTCTCGCGCGGCCGCACCGGCGCTGGCTCTGCCGCGACATAGGGCAGCCCCTCCGGCTGCTGGCCCGCCGCCCAGTCACGCGCCACCTGCGTCCAGCGGTCGAGCGCGGCGGGGGAATAGCCGGCCGGCTCCTCCTCCACCGCATTTTCCAGCCGGGCATAGACGAAGTCGCCCGAGACGTCGGCGATCGCGGGATAGCTCGCCGAATCGCCGAACACGATGGCGACGCCCGCCGCGCGGCACAGCGCGACGAACTCGGGCACCGCGAAGCTGTCGTGTCGCACCTGCACCGCGTGGCGCAGCGCGACGCCCTCATGCGCCGCCGGCAACAGCGCCAGGAAAGCGGCGAAATCCTCGGCATCGAATCTTCGCGTGGCGGCGAATTGCCACAGGATCGGCCCCAGCCGGTCGCCCAGTTCGACGATCCCCTGCCCGACGAATCGCGCAACGGATTCGCCCGCCTCCGCCAGCACCTTGCGCGTCACGCAATAGCGCGACGCCTTCAGCGCAAAGACGAAGCCGTGGGGCGCCGTCTTGGCCCAGCCGGCAAAGGTCGCCGGCTTGAAGCTGGAGTAGAAGGTGCCGTTCACCTCGATCGCGGTGAGATGGCTCGCGGCATATTCCAGCTCGCGCTTGATCGGCCATTTCGGCGGATAGAAGGTTCCGCGCCAGGGCTCGAAGGTCCAGCCGCCAATGCCAACGCGAATCGGTGCATCCGTCATGCCCGATGTGTAGCGCGCCGGATGCCCAAGCGAACCCCGCCCGCGAAACGCGCTGCGCCCGCGAAACGCGCTGCGCCCGCGAAACAAGTCGCGACATCCAATGACGTGGCTGGCTGTGCTAATGATTGGCGCGAGATCATTCTCGCTGGGTCGCTGCCCTGATGGCAGCGACTGGAGCGGGCGAAGGGATTCGAACCCTCGACCCCAACCTTGGCAAGGTTGTGCTCTACCCCTGAGCTACGCCCGCTCTGGCGCCGTGTCCCGGATGCTTCCGGGCTGGGTGAGGCGCGGCCACTAGCAGCGACTTTTTGACCCTGCAACCCCAAAATATTCAGAAACGTTACGTCACCGTCTGAAACATTGACCGAAGCGGCCCTTCCCCTTTAGTCCGCCCCTTGCATGACCGCCCCTACCATATTGCTCGTGGAGGACGATCCGGCGCTGCGTATGCTCACCGCTCGCGCGCTCCAGGAAAACGGCTTCAACGTCCGGCCCGCCTCGGCCGCGCCCGAAATGTGGCTCGCGCTTGATTCGGGCCCGGTCGATCTCGTGCTGCTCGATATCATGTTGCCGGGCACCAGCGGGATCGACCTGTGTCGATCGCTGCGCCAGAAAAGCGACGTGCCGATCATCTTCATGTCGGCTCGCTCCAGCGAAACCGATCGCGTGGTCGGGCTGGAACTTGGCGCGGACGATTACATCGCCAAGCCGTTCGGTGTGCGCGAGCTCGTCGCACGCGTGCGCGCCGTGCTGCGCCGACCGGCGCTCGATCGCCGCTCGGGCGAGGGCGATCATGGCATGCTCCGCTTCGAAGGCTGGACGGTGAACCTGCCGCGCCGCGAGCTGACCTCGCCGACCGGCGCATCGGTTGACCTCACCGGCGCGGAATTCGATCTGCTGGTGGCGCTTGCCGACCATGCGCAGCGCGTGATCGCGCGTGAACGCCTGATCGAATTGTCGCGCACGCGCCTCGGCGACAGTTCGGACCGGTCGATCGACGTGCTGGTCAGCCGGCTGCGGCGCAAGCTGTCGAGCGCGGGGGAACAGGCCCCGATCGTCACCGTGCGCGGCGTCGGCTACATGCTCAACGTTCCCGTGGAGCGCAGTTGAGGCGCTGGATCCCCTCCGTCGGCCTGCTCGGGCAGGTCGTCGCGATTCTCCTCCTCACCATGGTCATCGAGTTCGGCGTGTCGACCGCGCTGTACGAGCGGGCGAGCGAGTTTTCCGTCCGGGATGACGAGGCACGGCGCCTCGCCGAACATCTCGTCATCACCCGCCGGCTGATGGAGGATCGCTCGGCGTCGCAGCGGCCGGCGCTGGCGAACGAGCTGACCACCGATCGCTACGAAGTGCAGTGGCACGATGCCACGTTGGTACCGCCCGCCCCCGATCCCGCGCTCGATCCGATGCGCCGCCAGATTGTCGAGTGGGAGCCGGCCTTGCGCACCGGCGACATCCGGCTCCGGCTGATCGCGCCGGCGCGCAATTCCAAGGTGATGGGGGCGCTGCGGCTGCGCGATGGCAGCTGGCTGCAATTCCGCACGCTGGAGGCGGTGGCGAAGCTCGACTTCGCCTATGAACGCGTGCTGCTGGGGCTGGTCCCGGCGGTCGCGCTGATGATTCTCGGCGGCCTGATGCTGCGCCGGACGCTGAAACCGCTCAAGCAACTGGCGGAGGCGGCTGATCGTGTCGGCCATTATGAGGTCGGCTCCGTCCCGGAGGACGGCCCGCGCGAGGTGCGGCGGCTGGTCACGGCGTTCAACCGGATGCAGGCGCGAATCGCCGCGCTGATCGAGGCGCGCACCCAGTCGCTCGCCGCGGTCGGCCACGACCTGCGCACCCCGCTTGCCCGGCTGCGGCTGCGCACCGAATCGATTCCCAGCGACGAGGTGCGCGCCGCGATCGGGCAGGACGTGTCCGAAATGGAGGCGATGATTGCGTCGCTGCTCGCCTTCCTGGGCGGCGATAGCGATCCGGAGAAGCCCACCGCGCTCGATCTCGCCGTGCTGTGCGCGACGCTGGTCGATGACGCGACCGACCGCGGTCATGAGGCGACCTATGTCGGCCCCGACCATTTCGAGCTGCGGCTGCGTCGCCTCGCCATGAAGCGCGCGCTGACCAATCTCGTCGAGAATGCGCTCCATTATGGGGAGCGGGTCACCGTCGTGCTGGAGCCGGGCGACGGGGTGGTGACGATTCGCGTGATGGATGACGGGCCGGGCATTCCCGAAAACCAGATGGACGCGGTGCTCGAGCCGTTCGTGCGGCTCGACCCGGCGCGCGGGCGCGACACGGTTGGCTTCGGACTCGGCCTGCCGATCGTCGTGCAGGCGATCGCGGCAGAGGGTGGGCAGCTGATGCTGTCCAACCGCGCCAGCGGCGGATTGGTGGCCACGGTCACCTTACCCATCACCCGCCTCGCCTGATCCACCAGACATTAAATGTAACGTTGGCGCTGCGGTCCAGAAAAGCGCAGCAACTAAATAAGCTGTTCCAGTTTTTTTAGGAGCAGCCCCGTGAACGAACTCATCGGCCGCGTCTTCGACTTCGAAAAGAAGGTCTATGAAGATAGCCGCGCGCTTTATTCGAAGCTCGCCAATCATGGGCAGGAACCAAAGGCGCTGATCATCAGCTGCGCGGATTCGCGTATTGTGCCTGAGCAGATCATGCAGGCGCAGCCGGGCGACCTGTTCGTCTGCCGCAACGCCGGCAACATTGTGCCGCCTTACGCGACACAGAATGGCGGCGTTACCTCCACGGTCGAATACGCCATCGCGGCTCTCGGCATCCGCGACATCATTGTCTGCGGTCACTCCGATTGCGGCGCGATGAAGGGCCTGGCTGGCGATCCCGCGAAGCTTGAGCCGATGCCCAACGTCGCCGCCTGGCTGCGTCACGGCTCCGCCGCACGCCAGGTCGTCGATTCGAGCTATACCGAACTGGAGGATGGCGCCCGCATCCGCGCGATCAGCCTCGAGAACGTCGTGGTTCAGCTGGCGCACCTGCGCACCCATCCGTCGGTCGCCGCCGGCATCGCGCGCGGCGAGATCGCGCTGCACGGCTGGTTCGTCGACATCCACAATGGCCAGATGCTGGCGCTGAACGGCGAAACCTCGCGGTTCGAGGCCGTCCGTGCCGACAAGCCGCTGCCGGTCGCCCTTCCCGCCGGGAAGCGCCTGGCGGCTGACTTCATCATGCAAGAGGCAGCCGAGTAATGAGACAGGATGCGATCGAGCGCCCTGGCGTCTCCATACCTTCATTGAAGTTCTTCGGTCGGGACTTCACCGCCTCGATCGTGGTCTTCCTCGTCGCGATGCCCCTTTGCATGGGCATCGCGATCGCTTCTGGCGTGGCACCGGAAAAGGGCCTGATCACCGGCATCATCGGCGGCATCGTCGTCGGTGCGCTGGCGGGTTCCCCGCTTCAGGTGTCGGGCCCCGCCGCTGGCCTCGCGGTCATCGTCTTCGAACTGGTGCGTGACCTTGGCCTGTCGGCACTGGGTCCGATCCTGATTCTCGCTGGCGGGATTCAGGTGGTCGCCGGCATCTTCCGGCTCGGCGGATGGTTCCGCGCGATCAGCCCGGCAGTGGTCCACGGTATGCTTGCGGGCATCGGCGTGCTGATCGTCGTCGGCCAGTTCCACGTGCTGTTCGATCACAAGCCGCTGTCGTCGGGCCTCGAGAATCTGGCAGCGATGCCGGGTCGCCTGCTCGGCCTGTCGTCGGACCTGCGCGCCACCGAACTCGCTTTCATGATCGCGCTGCTCACCATCGGCGGCATGGTCGGCTGGGAGAAATTCCGCCCGAAATCGTTGCGTCTGGTGCCGGGCGCGCTGGTCGGCGTCGTCGCGGCGACGCTGCTCACCGTCATCCTCGGCCTCGACGTCGCCAAGGTCGTCGTTCCCGAATCGATCATCGGCGCGATCACCCCGCCCGAAAGCGGCTTCCTGGGCCGTTTCGCCGAACCGGCCATCCTGACCGCCGCGGTCGCCATCGCCTTCATCGCCTCGGCCGAAACGCTGCTGTCGGCAGCCGCGGTCGACAAGATGCACGACGGCGTGCGCACCGACTATAACAAGGAACTGCGCGCGCAGGGCATCGGCAACCTCCTGTGCGGTTTCGCCGGCTCGCTGCCGATGACGGGCGTGATCGTGCGTTCGTCCGCCAATGTGCAGGCCGGCGCCGTCACCCGGTCGTCGGCGATCCTGCACGGCGTCTGGATCCTCGGCTTCGTCGCACTGCTGCCGTGGCTGCTGCGCGCCATCCCGATGGCGTCGCTGGGCGCGGTACTGGTCGTCACCGGCTGGCGCCTGGTCAGCCTGAAGCATGCGCAGCACCTGTATCGTGACTATGGCGTCCTGCCGGTCGTGATCTGGGCCGCGACGCTGATCATGGTGGTCGCCACCGATCTGCTGACCGGCGTGCTGGTCGGCATCGGCCTGACGGTGCTAGAACTGGTGCCGAACCTGCGCCGCCTCCGCCTGCGCGTGTTCGAGCAGCAGGAGGGCGAATCGCACGCCATTTCGCTGGACGGCGCGGCGACCTTCGTCACCCTGCCCAAGCTGTCGGCCACGCTCGATCGCGTGCCGGCAGGCGCCCCGGTCCGCCTCGACGTGTCGAAGCTTGATGCGGTGGACCATACGTCGGCGGAATTGCTGCGTGACTGGTTCCAGCGTCGCAAGGCGGCTGGTACGCCAGTCGAATTGCGCGGCCAGCGTGGGCGGATCGCCGCGCTCGCGGTCTGACCATCAACCGCTAACAACGACCGCCCCGGAAACACTTTGACGCAATCCAGCAATATTACATTCATTTTGCTGCGATAGCGTCAAGGTGTCCGGCCAGCGAGCGACCGCTCCCTTAGAGGGAGGAGGAGCGCAAGCGGACCGGAAGCAGGAGGAGCCTCTGCCAACAGGAGGTTCCATGATGTTTCTGAAGTATCTGCCTGCCGCGCTCCTCGCGGTCGCCGCTCTTCCCGCTCAGGCCCAGGAAGAGCCTCCCAAACCCATCACCGTCAGTGGCAGCGTCGCCCTTGTCTCCGACTATCGCTATCGCGGCGTGTCGCAGACCGACAAGGAGATGGCGATCCAGGGCGGGATCACCGTCAGCCACAAAAGCGGCGTCTATGCCGGAGTCTGGGCATCCAACCTCGCCGGCTGGGGCACGTTTGGCGGTTCCAACATGGAACTCGACCTGATCGGCGGCTTTGCCACCGAAGTGTCGCCGGGCGTCAACCTCGACGTCGGCCTCACCTGGTACATGTACCCCGGCGGCGCCAACAAGACCGACTTTGCCGAACCTTATGTGAAGGTCTCGGGCACGCTCGGCCCCGTTACCCTCCTCACCGGTATCGCCTATGCGCCCCAGCAGCAGGCGCTGGGCCGCTGGTATTTCTCCGGCGCCGATGCGGCCGCGGGGATCTACAACGATCCGGGCGACAAGGAGGACAATCTCTACCTCTGGGTCGACGGCTCGGTCGGCATTCCCTCGACGCCGCTCACCGCCAAGGCGCATATCGGCTTTTCCGACGGCAACCGCGGCCTCGGCCCCAACGGCACCAGCATCGCGCCGACCGGCAAATATCTCGACTATATGATCGGGCTGGACTTCGCCGTCCCCAACACGCCGCTCACGCTGGGCGTCGCGTTCGTCGACACCAACCTGAAGAAGCGCGAGATCGCGTATCTCCAGCCCAATTTCTCCTCGACCAAGAACGGCAGCCGGATCGATTCGGATCAGGTGGTCTTCTCGGTCGCCGCGGCGTTCTGATCCGCCCTGAACTTGTGCTTTAGCGGCGGGCGGGGGGTTTGCTTCCCCTCGCCCGTCCCCACATAAGGGCGCGAACCATCAATCGGGAGCAGCCCTTGGCTACGCTGGGAATGAGTGCCGCGGAAAAGGAAGCCGTCCAGGCGTTCCGCACGGATGTGGTCGAGCCGTCGATGACGAAGCTCGTCATTATCGATTTCTGGGCCGAATGGTGCGGCCCGTGCAAGGCGCTGACCCCGGTCCTGGAAAAGGTCGCCGCCGCATACGCCGACAAGGGTGTCGTGCTGGCCAAGGTCGATACCGACAAGAACCAGTTCATCGCCTCGCAATTCCAGATCCGCTCGATCCCGACCGTCTATGCGATGTTCCAGGGTCAGCTGGTCGCCGACCTGACCAGCGCACGCACCGAATCGGCGCTGCGCACGATGCTCGATCAATTGCTGCGCCAGCTCCCGATCCAGGGCGAGGCGCAGTCGCAGGAGGCGGAGCTGGAGCCGCTGATCGCGATGGGCGAACAGGTGCTGGCCGAAGGCGACGCCGAACGCGCGCTGTCGATCTTCGACCAGCTCGTCGAAATGGCGCCCGAGCATCCCGCCGTCCTGTCCGGCCGCATCCGCGCGCTGGTCGCCGTGGGCGCGCATGACGAGGCGCAGGCGATGCTCGATACGCTACCGGAGGAGGTCGCCAAGCGCCCCGACATCGAACGCGCCCGTGCCGCTTTGGCGCTCGCGCAATCGGCTCCTGTCGTCGATGACCTCGCCCCGCTTGAGGCCGCCGTCGCCGCCAACCCGGACGATCATCAGGCGCGCTTCGACCTCGCCAATGCGCAGATGGCGGCGGGCAACCGCGATCCCGCCGCCGACAACCTCCTCGCCATCATCGCCAGCGAGCGTGACTGGAACGAGGGCGCGGCGCGGCAGCAGCTGCTGAAACTGTTCGAGGTCGTCGGGCTCGAGGATCCGTGGGTGTCGGCGCAGCGCCGCCGGCTGTCCGCCATCCTGTTCGGATGACCCGGCTCTCCATCTTCCCCCTGCCGGGCGCCCTCCTCTTCCCGGGCATGCACCTGCCGCTGCACATTTTCGAGCCGCGTTACCGGGCGATGATCTCGGACGCGATGGCGCGCGACCGGCGGATCGGCATGGTCCAGCCGCGGATGATGGAGGCGGGCGCTGGCGACAAGCCGGCGCTCTACGACATCGGCTGCGTCGGGCGGATCGCCGATATCGAGATGCTGGACGATGGCCGCTCCAACTTGGTGCTTGAGGGCGTCGCCCTGTTCCGCATCGAGCGCGAGCTCGATGTCGCGACCCTGTTCCGTCAGGTCGAGGCGACGCTGCTGCCCGAGCCCGAGCCCGAGACGCTGTCCTTGGGCGAACGCTCCGCGCTGGAACTGGAGGCACGCCGCTTCGCCGATCATCAGGGCTATGCCGTCGACTGGGAAGCGGTCGCCCGGCTCGACGACCAGAGCCTCGTCAACGGGATTGCGCAGATCGCCCCCTTCGACGTCGCCGCCAAGCAGGCGCTGCTCGAGGCGGACGGCATCAAGATACGCGCCGACCTGATCGTGCAGCTCATGCAATTCTTCGGCCGTCACGACGGCGATGACCGGGTGACGCTGCAATGACCGGAGACAAGCCGGCAGCGACGATCGACCCCTGGCTGCTCGAACGGCTGGTCTGCCCCGTCACGCGCACCCCGCTGGTGCTGGACGAGGCGGCTGGCGAGCTTGTCTCCGCCGCCGCCGGCCTCGCCTATCCGATTCGCGATGGCGTGCCCGTCCTCCTCGTCGAGGAAGCCCGCCACATCGCGCCCGCACCAACGGCCTGAGCCAGGCACCGCGCACCCACTAGCGGACAAAAGAAAGGGCGCCGGTGCGACTGCCACCGGCGCCCTTTGCATGACCGCAGGCGAGCAGCGCGCCCGATCGCGCGCGCTCGCCCGGCGGATCAGTTCAGCACCACCGTCACCGCACGGCGGTTCTGTGCCCAGCTCTCCTCGTCCGAGCCAAGCGCCAGCGGCCGCTCCTTGCCATAGCTGATCGTGGTGATGCGGCTCGGCGACACGCCGCGCGCGACGAGGTAGTTCTTCGCCGCATTGGCGCGGCGATCGCCCAGCGCGAGGTTGTATTCGCGCGTGCCGCGCTCGTCGGCATGGCCCTCGATCGTCACGCGCACGTTCGGGTAACGCTGCAGCCACACGACCTGGCTGTCCAGGATGCCGCGCGCGGTACCGTCGATGTCATATTGGTCCAGCCCGAAATTGACCGTGTCGCTGGTGACGGAGCGCTTGAAATCCTCCGCCGAACCCGGCGTCACCACGCCATCCACCGGCCCGGTCTGGCCGGTCTGGCCCGTCGTCGGCGCTTCGCCCGGCGCCGGCGGCAGCACTTCCGGCCGCTTCTTGGAACAGGCCGCAGTGGTCACCAATGCCGTCGCGAGCAGGATGGTGGTCGTTAGTCTGGCCATTCTCTTTTCTCCCATTTTCTGCCCCGTTGCCCCCCTGGTAACAGTATCCAGTAACAATTTTACGGCCGAAGCGGACCCCATGACGGGTCCGACCCGTCGAGCGGCGTCGGCACGCGGCGTTCGTTGACGCCGGTCAGGTCGACCGACCACAGGTCCGCCTTGCCGCTGCGTCCCTGCGCGGAGCGGTAGAACATCAGCACCCGGCCGTTGGGCGCCCAGCTCGGCCCCTCGTCGTGCCAGCCATTGGTCAGGATCTTCTCGCCCCCGCCATTGGCGTTCATGATACCGATGCGGAATCCGCCAGACATGCGCGTGAAGGCGATCATGTCGCCGCGCGGGCTCCATGCCGGCGTACCATAGCGCCCACCGCCGAAGCTGATGCGCTGCTGGTTCGAACCATCGGCGTTCATCACATACAATTGCTGCCCGCCGGACCGGTCGCTCTCGAACACGATCTTGCTGCCGTCGGGCGAATAGCTGCCGCCGGTGTCGATGCCCGGCGAATTGGTCAGCCGCTGCGGCGTGCCGCCGGCGGCGGGCACACGATAAAGGTCGGTGTTGCCGCCCGTCGCCATGGAGAACAGGATCCAGCGCCCATCGGGCGAGAAGCGCGGCGCGAAGGTCGTCGCGACATTCTGCACCACCAGCCGCTGCCGCCCGCTGCCGATCTCATAGACATAGATGCCCGGCACACGCCCGACATAGCTCATGTACACGATCGACTGCTGATTGGGCGAGAAGCGCGGCGTCAGCACGATCGACTGACCGTTGGTCAGGAAACGGTGGTTGGCGCCATCCTGGTCCATGATCGACAGGCGCTTGATGCGCTTGTCCTTGGGCCCGGTCTCCGACACGTACACGACGCGGCTGTCGAAATACGGCCCCTCGCCGGTCAGGCGGGTATAGACCATGTCGGCGCATTTGTGCGCCGCGCGCCGCCAGTCGGACGGCGGCACGACGAAGCCCTGGCGCATCAGCTCGGTCTGCGCCGACACGTCGTACAGATAGCAGCCGACCGTCAGCGTCCCGTCGCCATTGGCGCGGATATAGCCCTGCACCAGCGCCTGCGCGCCCGTCCCGCCCCAGTAACTGAACGCCGGGCTCTGCACCTCGGGGAACATGACCGCGCGCAGCTGGGCCGGCGGCAATGGCGAGAACAGGCCCGAATTGCGCAGGTCGTTGGTGACGATCTCGGCCAGCTGCCGCCCCAACGCGTCGGTCGACCCGGCCGGGGTCTGTAACACCGTGGCGGGCGGCATGTACGGGATTGCGATCGGCATCGGCGCGGAAATGCCGCCCGTCACGTCGACTTCCAGCGGGCCGCCCGTGGTCTGCGCCGGCGCCGCCGCAGCCGCCGGTGCCGGCACGTTGAGCGGGGTCGGCGGCACGTCCTGCGCGGAGGCGGTCGTCGCCAGCAGCGTCATGAACAGCGCCATCGCCCCGGCGCGCGTCCGGCGGGAAGGCGCATCGGCGCGCGCGGGTGCCGGCGAACGCCCAAGCGGCCCGTGACGGTCAAAATCGTGATCGGTCATCACCGCAGCTTCCATTTGAAGTTGATGTTGTTCCAGCCGCCATTGGGCGTGTCGTAATATTCCGGTGGCAGCTTCAACGGTGAACAGCCCTTGAACGCGGCAATGCCCAGGTCCTTCACGCGCTGCGCATAACGCTCGTTCTGCGGCGTGACCCCGGTCTGACGCACCATCGTCGGCGTCGCCGCCAGCGTGCCATTCTCGTTGAGCCTCAGGTTCAGCGTCGTGACGATCTCGTTCGCGCCGGGGCCTGGGTCGACCTGGCGATCGGCGCACGGCTGGATCTGTCGCGCGATCGCCTGGACGATGGAGGCGAGCGCCGCGCCGTCGATCTTCGCCGCGCGCGGCGTCTGGCTGCGGCTGGTCGACTTCTCGGTGCTCAGCCCCTTCAGGAAATCGTCGCCCAGCCGGCCGCCCTTGGGCCGCGCCGACTTGGATTCGCTGTCCGATCCTGATCCGCGCGCCTTGGCTGCCGCTGCCGCCTTGGCCTTCGCATCCGCCGCCGCCTTTGCGTCCGCTGCTGCCTTGGCCTTTGCGTCCGCCGCGGCTTTCGCCTTCGCATCGGCCGCCGCCTTCGCCTTGGCCGCTGCTTCCTTTGCCGCGGCCTCCGCGGCGGCAGCCTTCTTCGCCGCCTCGCGCTCGGCCGCCGGGTTCGCCTTGGGTTTGGGCGCAGGCTTGGGCTTCTCAACCGGCTTGGGGGCCGGCTGCGGCTTGGGCGGCGCGGGCTTTGGCTTGGGCTCCGCCTTCGGTGCGGCCTTGGGCGCAGGCGCGGGCGGCGCCGGCTTGGGCGCAGGTTGGGGCGCAGGCTGGGGCGGCGCGGGTTCGGGTGCGGGCGCAGGTTCGGGCGCAGGCGGGGGCTCCGCCGGGGCGGGCGGCGCGGCATCGTCCGGCTCGCCCGTCTCGGGCGCGACCGACTGTGCCGGCTCCTCCACCGCTTGCGGCGCCGTCGCTTCCAGCCCGACGTCCTTGACCAGGCTCACCTCGATCGGCTGCTGCTTCAGTTTTTCGGGGTTGGGCGTCGCCAGGAAGCCGACCGACAGCAACCCGAACAGGATCAGATGTCCTGCCAGCGCAAGTCCCAGCCCGATGCGTTCCGACCGGTCCATCCGGGTCATTCGTCCCCGATCGTCACCAGCGCGACGCGGTTCAGCCCGGCGCGGTTCAGCTCGCCCATCACGCGCATCACCTGCCCGTAATCCAGCGCACGATCGGCGCGCAGATACACTTGCGGCGGATCACCCTCACCGGATTCGGCGGCGATCGCGTCCAGCCGCGCGGGCAGCGCGTCGGCCGCTATCTCGTCCTTGGCGATGAAGATCCGGCCATCGGCGTCGAGCGAGATTTCGGTCGGCTCCTTGTCCTGGTCCAGCGGCTTGGCGCGGCTGTCGGGCAGGTTCACCGGCACGCCCGCGGTCAGCAGCGGCGCGGTGACCATGAAGATGATCAGCAGCACCAGCATCACGTCGACCAGCGGCGTGACGTTGATCTCCGCCATCGGCGCTCGGCGCCCGCCGGATCGCTGCGAGGGAAGCTGCATCGCCATGGCTCAGCCCTCCTGAACGGCTGGATCGATCGACGGCATCATGCTCACCGCTCGCGATCGAGCTGGCGCGACAGCGTCGCGTGGAAACCGTCAGCGAAACGGTTCAGCCGCGCCTCGATCCGGTTGATGCTGTGGCTGAAGCGGTTGTACGCGATCACCGCCGGAATGGCCGCGAAAAGCCCGATCGCGGTCGCGAACAGCGCCTCGGCGATGCCCGGCGCGACGACGGCCAGGCTCGTATTCTGCTGGCTGGCGATGCTGGTGAAGCTGCGCATGATGCCCCACACCGTGCCGAACAGGCCGACGAACGGCGCGACCGAGCCGACCGTCGCCAGCACGTTCAGCCGGTCCGACAGATTGTCGATCTCGTTGGCGACCGCTGCGCCCATGGTGGTCGCCAGCCGCTCGCGCGTGCCGCCGCGATCGATCACCGATCCCTGCGTCGATCGCCGCCATTCGGCGACGCCGGCGGCAAAGACGCGGGCGCTCGGCAGATCCTCTTCGGCGCGCGTCTTGTAGAAGGCGTCGACATCGTCCGCCTTCCAGAAATCGCGCTCGAACTTCTCGGTCGCCTTCCGCGTCCGGCCCAGCTTGCGCCAGAAGGAAAAGATGATCGCCCAGGTCCAGATGCTGGCAGCGAGCAGGCCGAACATCACGCCCTTCACCACGAAATCGGCCTGCAGGAACAGGGCGATGGGCGACAGGGTAGCAGCGTCGGTATTGAAGAACGGGTTCAAGGCCTCAAGTCCCCCTTGTCGGCAAGTGCGCCGAAACGTTCGATCCAGTCACGCGGTTGCCGCCGGGGTCGCCCCGACGGTGCCACCAGCGCCGCGACGACATCCGCGTCGGCCAGCACAAGCGCGTCGCGCATGACTCGTTGATGAATGGAAACGCTGGCCGCGCGCACCTCGGTCACTCGCGTGACGACGACCAGTGCATCGTCCAGCCGTGCCGGCGCGCGATAGCGGATCGCCAGGCTGGTGACCGCATAGGCGCCCTCGCCCGCCTCATGCACCGCGCGCTGGTCGATCCCGGCCAGCCGCAGCATGTCCGATCGCCCGCGCTCCATGAAGCGCAGGTAATTGGCGTGGTACACGATGCCCGACAGGTCGGTGTCTTCGAAATAGACGCGGATGGGCAGGCGATGCTCGACCCCGGCGAAGCGGCCTTCCACAGGCTGATCGATGCGGCCGGTCTCCATTACCGGCCTGTTAACCGAAGCGGATCGTCGCGAACAGTCCCGTGGCGGGTGGTCAATCCTGAAGAACCGCCGGATCGACCTCGATCCGCGGCGCACGCGTGCCGACCGCCACCGGGGCCGCCGCCGCACGGGTCGCCACGGCCGGCAACGCCGCTGTCGTGCGGGCTGCGCTGGCCGGTGCAGGCGCTGCCGGTGTCGCCGCGCGCACCGCCACTGCCGGCGTCACCACCGCCGGGGCCGTCGCCAGCGCAGGAACCGCGC
>NZ_JBIQEU010000059.1:0-2133 GCF_045369765.1 Sphingomonas olei | reverse complement strand
CATAGGCGATGGCTTTGGCCATGTCGGACTTGGGCGACAGGCGGCGAAGGGCAGCGTCGAGCACCTCGCGCAAGGCGTCGACCAGCGACTGGCTTCGTTCCTGTCGCGCTCGACGGCGTACATCCGGCGGCTGACCACGCACCTCCGCCTCGACGGCATAGAGCGCGCCGATGCGCTCCAGGATATCGGTGGTCAGCGGCGTGGAGAGGCGCTCGTGCAGGTCGAACACCTTGCGCCGGAAGTGTGCCCAGCATGCCACCTCTGTGACGCCACCGCGGTACAGGGCGTCATAGCCCGCATAGGCATCGGCCTGGAGAAAGCCGCGAAAGCCGGCGAGATGCGCCTGCGGGTGCGCCGCGGTGCGGTCGGGCGTGAAGCGATACCATGTTGCGGGCGGTGTCGTGCTGCCGGACGCCTGGTCGTCGGCGGCGTACACCCACAGCCGCCCGGTCGCGGTCTTGCCACGGCCGGGGTCGAGCACCGGCACCGGCGTGTCGTCGGCGTGGATCTTGTCGGCCTTGAGCACCTCGTCACGGATACGGCTGACCACCGGGTCGAGCAGTGCTGCAGCTTGCCCGGCCCAGCCCGCGAGCGTCGAGCGGTCGATCTCGAGCCCCTGCGCGGCCATCATCTCGGCCTGGCGGTACAACGGCAGATGGTGGTCGAACTTGGAGACGACGACGTGCGCCAGCGTCGCGAAGGTCGCCTTGCCCCGCGCCACAGCGCTGACCGGCGCGGGTGCCTGGACGATCTTCTCGCAAGACCGGCAGCTGTATTTGGGGCGGACGTTGCGCACGACCCGCCAGCGCACCGGCACGATGTCGAGCATCTCGTGCGCGTCCACGCCCAGCCGGCGCAGCGCACCACCGCAGTCCGGGCAGGTGCAGATACCGGACGCCGGCTCGTGGACGACCTCCTCGCGCGGCAGATGCTCCGGCAGACTGCGGACCGGTGCCAGGCGCGGCGCTACTCCAGGCGCCGCAGTCTCGACTTCGGAAACATCCCGCTCCGTTTCCAGCTCTTCCAGCGCCAGCTCGAGCTGTTCGATCTCGCGGCCCAACTTCTCGGAGGAGGCACCGAACTGCATCCGCCGCAGTCGAGCGATCTGCCCGCGCAACGTGTCGATGAGCAGATCGCGGGCGGCGAGCGCGGCATTCGCCCGGGCGAGCGATGCCTCCAGCGCGGCGATCCGCGCGGCGGCATCAGCAGGGGAAACAGGCGCTTCCAGCACCCGCATTTCATAACAGATCACGCATCGACGGGCGAGAAAAAGCGTCGCAAAACCGCCGTTTTCACCCCGCCAGCGTCGGCGTGAACGTCCGCTCTGGGCGACGCCAGTCGATGCCCTCCAGCAGCATCGACAATTGTGCCGGCGTCAGCGTCACCGTGCCCGTCGCGGTCACCGGCCAGACGAACCGACCCCGGTCGAGCCGCTTGGAGAACAGGCACAGGCCTTGCCCATCGAACCACAGCAGCTTGACCAGATGACCCCGCTTGCCCCGGAACGCGAACAACGCGCCCGAGTGCGGGTTCTGGGCCAGCACCTGCTGCACCAGTACCGCCAGGCCATCGAACCCTTTGCGCATGTCGGTGACGCCACACGCCAGGAACACCCGCGTCGGCAACGGCGTGGGGCTCAACGCAGCACCGACAACACTCGCGCCAGCGCGCCGGCGTCCACCGACCCGTCCACGCTCACTCGGACGCCACCCGGAAATTCGATGCAGATGAGGCCAGACGTGGATGTCGCCGGCTGCGGCGCAGGTGCGGCGACATCGGCCACGCGCACCTCGGCGAATGCCGGCAGCGCAGGCGCGACCCCGCCCAGCTTGCCCAGCCGCGCCTGCTTGCGCCACGTATAGATCAGGCTGCTCGACACCTCGCGCCGGGCGATGACATCACGGACCCGCACGCCCGGCCGGAACGCCTCGGCCAGGATCTCCAGCTTCTCCGCGTCCGACCAGCTCCGTCGGCCCGATACCCGGCCGACCACCTCCACACGACCAGTCGTACGAGCGCTCGTACGACCAGTCTCAGAACCGAAAACTTCCCGCACCGCCCGCGCCCTCGTCAAAGACGATAAGCATCCCGGCTACGGCCAAACGGGCAAGGCGGCCCTCACGCCACGCTTAC
>NZ_JBIQEU010000058.1:0-2134 GCF_045369765.1 Sphingomonas olei | reverse complement strand
TGTAGATGTCAGCGGTGAATAGCACGGTTCTGTCAGCGCTAAGTGACACCGATAACGAGTGTGCTGCGGGCGGCCTCCACCACATCCTCGGTGATGACGGTCAGCTCGTTCAGGCGCAGGATGCGCTCGATCTGGACGAACAGGCGGTGCAGGAGGCGGAAGTTGCCCCCGGTCATGCGCACGATCGCGGCGACCGCCTGCGCGTCGGTGAAATCGGCGTCGTCCAGTGAGAGCCCAAGGTCGCGCCAGCGCCTCGTCAGCACGAACGTCAATTCTTGGTCCTGCAACGGCCGGTAGTGATGCGCGAAGCCTACACGGCTGAAGAGTTGCGGGTAGCGTGCCATCCGCTTGTCGATTCCTGGCATGCCGATCAGGATGAGGCCGATCCCCCGGCGGTCGAACAAGTCGCGCAGCCATTCCAGCGCCGTCGTGGTCAGCCGCTCGGCCTCGTCCACGATCAGCAGCTCGACGTAGCGGGTGGTGTGGTCGATGATCTTGCACTTGCCCTCGACGCACGGGCGAACGTGATCGTCGATGCAGATGTCGGCGCGATCGATGAGCGCAGGCACGTCATGCCGCAGCTCGCGCATGGTGCAACTGACGGTGGGCGTGAAGAAGACGGCTCGGGAACGGGCGAGGTGGGCATTGACCTTCGCCTCGTCCGACCGGCGTCTGCCCCACTCCTCGACGGTTTCGGCGGCCACGTCCCAATGGGCGTACCGACGAGCAGAGAGCGTCTTTCCGACCCCGGCGGGTCCATGACAAAGGCCGATATAGCGGTGCTTGCGGACAGCATCGGCGAACTCGGTGAAACGGCGATGCTCCTGGGTCGCGATGAAGCTGGTGGCGCGCGCCGTGCCCATTCAATCGCCTTCGCTATAGGTGCGCAGGCGCGGTCCCTTGGACCGAGGCTCGACATCGGTGCTGGACGGCGAAACCCGTGTCGCCGGCAGAGTGGAGCGTATAACGAGGGCCGGAAAGAAGTCTGCCACGCGGGCCTTCCGCTCGCCAATCCCGCTTTGCAGACAGCGGCGGTGCGCGACGCGGGCGGCCTGTATATCCTTGAGCGTGATGCTGTCGCCGGCATGGTCGGCGCTCACGGCCCGGCACAGGAAGGTGTTGCGGTGAAAGACCCGAACCTCACCCATGTCGCGGGGATCGTAGCGGATCGTCACCGGCTCCCCGACATAGGCTGCGAGGGTTGGATCGAAATAGCGAAGCCCCTCAAAGCGAATGCCGTCACGATGCACCGTGCGGGGCTTGGCGACCATGACCAGCAGGGCGTCCAACTCCGCCAGCGTCTCCGGCATCCGTGACAACCACCCATCGCCGCGCCATGCGTTCACGGGGGCCATGCCGATCGCGCTATGCGGACGGGCATTGTAGGTCGAGACGATGTAGGCGCCGATCGCGGCGTCCAGCTCGGCGAGCGACAGGTGGGGTGGCGAGGCTGGCTTGCCATCGCGGAGGTTGCCCGGCAGCTCGGGCAGCAGCTCGGTGTTGATGGTGCGGAACAGCCGCTCGATCTTGCCGCGCCCCTGCGGACGGGCGATGCCCGAGTAGATCAGGCGGATGCGCAGGTCAGCCGCCGCCTGTTCAAGGTGGAGGCTGGTGAAGTCCGATCCGTGATCGACGTGCAGCACGTCGGGGATGCCGCACACCGGCCATGCCGGATCGGCTTTGCGCCAGATCGCCTGTCGCAGCGCGAGCGACGTGTTGAGCGCGGACGGCGCGTTCAGCATCACCATGTAACCAGCGACCGCCCGCGAGTGGTCGTCCACCACGGTCGTCAGCCACGGCCGCGCCTCCTTGCCGCCGGCGTCGAGGATCAGGATGTCGAGTTGCGTATGGTCAGCCTGCCATGTCGCGTTCGGCCGGGCAGCCCGATGGCGATGCACCAGCTCGTACTTGTCGCGGAAGGCGGCTGCGCCCTCGTGCGCCAGGGTCGCCATCGCCGGATCGATCCCGCCCACGATGCTGCGCACGCTGCCGTAGGATGGTGCTCGCCATCCCCGCTCACCGGCCAGACCGGTGATGCGCCGATGAATGGTTGCGATCGATGGCGGCGGCTTGAGGAGCGCCATGCCCTCGACCAGCTCGACTAGCTCCTTCGGAAAAGTGCGCTTGCCTGCTT
>NZ_JBIQEU010000057.1:0-2240 GCF_045369765.1 Sphingomonas olei | reverse complement strand
GGAGGCGCAGGCGCAGGCGGCGGCGGATGTTGTCGGCGCGGCGCTGCGCGCGATCGGGGCCGAGCCGCCGGCAGACCCGGCGATGCTGGCGGCGAGCGCGCAGGCGCGGGTGCGCGAGGCGATCGCGGCGGCATCGGCGCGGGCCGAGCTGGAGAAGGCGTTGGCGCGCGCGACCGCCGAACTGGCGGCGGCGGAGCGGGACGATGCCGCGCCGCCATCGGACCCGGAGACGCAATCCGATGGCGGTGCAGGGCGTGAAGGGGGGCGGCTTGGCGACTTGCTGCGCGAGGCCGGCTTGCTTCGCGCCGGGTTGATGCCTGAGGATCAGCCGCCAGCCGCTGGCGTCGAGGCGCTGGCCGATGCGCTGGCGGCGATCGAGGGGGTGGCGGAGGAGCTGACCAGCCGCGCCGATGTGGTGCGGCAGATCGCCGGGATGGAAGCGGACGCGCGCGCCTTCGCCGAGGAAACGGCGGCGGTGCTGGCGGCGCTGGGGCGGAGCAGCGCGGAGCCGGCGACGCGGATCGTCGCGGCGCTGGCGGCGGAATGGCGCCGCGCGGAGGGCGCGCGCGAGCGGCTCGCCGGGCTTACCGCCGAACGCGATCGGCTGAGCCGCGAAGAGGACAAGGCGGCGGCGCAGCGGCTGGCGGCCGAGCGGGTCATCGACGGCTTGCGCGAACGGATCGGCGCCGATGACGAGGCGGCGCTGGATTCGGCGGTGGCGGCGGCGGGCGAGCGGGCGCGGCTGATCGCCACGATCCGCGAGGCGGAGGCGGAGCTTGCCGGCCTCGCCGGGCCGGAGGGGCTCGAGGCGCTGGCCGCCGAGGTGGCGGCGCTGTCCCCCGAGGAGGAGGCGATTGCGCAGGCCAGCCTGACCGAGCGGCGGGCCGACGTCGCCGCCGCGCGCGAGGAAGTGGGCCGCGCGCTGGCCGAGGCGGAGGCGGCGTTCGCGCGCGCGGCGCAGGACAGCAGCGCGGCGGACGCGCAGCAGATCGTCGCCGACAGCGCGGCGGCGATGGGCGCGGCGGCGGAGGCGCATGTCGAGGCGGTGGCGGCGGCGGCGCTGCTTCGCTGGGTGCTGGACCGCCATCGCCAGCAGAACCAGGCGCCGCTGATCGACCGCGCGGGCACGCTGTTCGCGACGGTGACGGCGGGGGCGTTCGCCGGGCTGGGCGTCGATTATGACGAGCAGGACCGACCCGCGATCCGCGCGATCCGGGCCGGGGGAACGGCGGTCGGCGTCGAGGCGCTGTCGGAGGGGACGCGCGACCAATTGTACCTGGCGTTGCGGCTGGGCGCGATCGAGACCGGGCAACATGCGCTGCCGATCGTGTGCGACGATTTGCTGATCACCGCCGATGACGAACGCGCGGCGGCGATGCTTCGCGTGCTGGCGGTGGCGGCGCGGCGCAACCAGGTGCTGCTGTTCACCCACCATGCGCATCTGATCGACGTGGCGCGCGGCGCGCTGGGCGAGGGCGGTTTCCGGCTGCACCGGCTGGAGCCCGCGGCGCTGGCGGCGGCATGAGGCTGCGGGGGGAACGCTTTTGCGTGGCATCATCGCGGGACCGGCCTAGAGGGCGGTGATGATGATGAATGTTGCGCACGCGCTGGCCCCCTATCTGCCGGTGCTTGGCCTGCTGTTTATCGTGCTTCTGTTCGTCGCCTTTACGGTGGAGCGGTTTCCGCCGGTGACGATCGCGGTATGCGGGGCGGCGCTGATGATCGCGTTCGGCTGGCTGACCCCGGCGCTGATCGCCCAGTCCTTCTCCAATTCGGCGCCGATCGCCATTGGCGCGTTCTTCATCCTGTCGGGTGCGCTGGTCCGCACGGGGACGATCGAGGCGGTGGCGAGCCTCATCATCCGGCGCGCGGGCAAGCACCCGCGGCGGACGGTGGTGGAGATGATGTCGGGCGCGGCGATCGTACCGGCGTTCATCAATAACACGCCGGTCGTCATCGTCCTGATACCGCTGGTCCGGCGGCTGGCGCGCGCGGTTGGCATATCGGCGACGCGGCTGCTGATCCCCTTGTCCTACCTGTCGATCCTGGGCGGGACGCTGACGCTGATCGGCACGTCGACCAACCTGCTGGTGGATGGTGTCGCGCGGGCGAACGGCCAACCGGGGTTCGGCATTTTCGAGATTACCGGCGTGGGGCTGGTGACTGTCCGTCGTCAGAACATTCGGCACAACTCGCGGCGTAGATTAGCGGAGTGCGGACCTCGTCAGGGGGTTGATGTT
>NZ_JBIQEU010000056.1:0-2498 GCF_045369765.1 Sphingomonas olei | reverse complement strand
AGACCAACGGGATGAGGGGTCCCTTTTCGACGCCGATCACCCCGCTACCGGGGTCCCTTTTCCACGCCGATCCACATGTTCGGGCCTTCCATCCGGCACCCGCATCTCATTTTAAGGACGGTGAGGACCACGACCGAAGCGGCCGCTGGATCCTGTGTTTGCTATGGCCGAGAGCGCTTTCCTTGACGATGGAAGCCATCTGGATCAGAATAACATCAGCGCTGATCGTGATTGGCGCAATGAGACCTGCTGGCCGTTTGCCGCCGCTGCTTCCCGACCTAGGACGTTGTCCGACCTGATATGCGCGGGCGGACCACGCTCGATGAACAACTCGGCCAGCGCTGCCAGTACGTCTTCGTGTTTGAGCTGGCGCGCGACGACGAGTGCCAGGCACTCCCTGCTCGCCTCGTCGATAATGGTAAGGATGCGGAACTTGCGTCCGTCATGGGTGCGTTCCTCGACGAAGTCGTAAGCCCAGACATGCCCCGGATACTCCGGCCGCAACCGGATGCACGAGCCATCGTTCAGCCATAACCGGCCGCGTTTCGGCTGGCGCTGCGGCACCTTCAGCCCCTCGCGTCGCCAGATCCGTTCCACCCGTTTATGGTTCACCGACCAACCCGCCGCATGCAGCAGCGCCGTCACCCGGCGATAGCCGTAGCGCCCGTACTGCCTGGCAAGGGCGATGATATCCTCGGTGAGCGCCAACTCGTCATCTGCCCCGAACGGCACCTTGCGCTGCGTCGACCGGTGCTGGCCGAGCACGCGGCACACCCGCCGCTCGGATACATCCAGCACCTCCCGGACCTGGTCGATGCAGCGCCGACGCCGTGCGGGGCTCAGAAGTTTCCCTTGGCTGCCTCCTGCAGGATGAGCTTGTCCAGCGTCAGATCCGAGATCGCCCGGCGCAGCCGCAGGTTCTCCTTTTCCAGATCCTTCATCCGCCGAGCCTGATCGGTCTTCAGGCCACCATATTCCTTGCGCCAGCGGTAGTAGGTCTGCTCGCTGACCGCGATGCGCCGACAGGCCTCGGCGGTCGTGCCGCCCTGACCCAGCATGATCTCAACCTCACGTAGCTTCCCGATAATCTCCTCGGGCTTGTGCTTCTTCGCAGGCATTCGTCGTCCCTTCCTTGGTCCAGACTGTAATAGTCGATGGACCACTCAGAAGGGGGCAGCTCAGGAGGACCAGCGATTCCTTCAAGGTCGTTGGCAACACGGCGATGGCACGTGTCGCCCGGTCCAGTTCCTGTCGATTGGCTACGGCGTCTTCAATCGCGTTTCGGTCTCCCGGGACAGCCTCGGCCTCCCTGCCAATTGGCACCGCCAATGACAAATTGCCGCACGGCGTGCTGGCCACCCATTTAAGGCAATGGTTCATCGCCATGTGAAGGCAGGGCACATGGCATTCGTGGCAGGGCGTCCATGCACGCCTTCATGTCGGGGTTGATCTGGTGCATCTCTCTACCTCCGTGTGAGTCCCCGCCTGCCCCTGATACGCGCGCCGCGGAATCACCCCTTGTCGCGATCTCCGTCGATCGAGGCGATGCTACATCGCCCATCGGCCGAACAGCGTTGCAACTATGATGCCCGCGCCAAGCATTAGGAGCGTCAGCGCCGTCATCGCGACGATCTGCGGTCCGGTCACGCGCGGGCCCGTCCCCATGCCGCTCATCCCTGCCATCGCATCGTGCTTCATGTCCGGCATCGGCGTAGCCGATTGCCGGTCCGCGGCGACCTCGTGCCCGCCATGCCCGAGTACGCGCACCGTGCCCATGCCGTGCTTCAACCGGACGCCGACAAGCCAAAGGTTGATAGGGTAGGCAACGGCGAAGCCGACAAGCGTCGCAAGCGACATGACGCCCCAAAAGCGAAGCGAGTTGGCGTGCATCGCAGCCATGTCCCGGCTCATCAACACCACCATCGTCGGGATCATGCCGGCCATAACGGCATTCATCGAAAGCCATTCGGGGATGAACGACATGCGAAGCGCCCCCCAATAGGAACCGCCCGCCATGTCGCGCATGAACAGCGCCTGGAAAATCAGCAGCCCGAACGCGAAGCCGAACACATATTCCGCAATCACGTCCTGCCACATCGGCAGGCCGAGTGCCGTGGTGATCGCGGCCGCGGCGATGACGCCGGTCGCGTCACCCGCCATGCAATGAATGGCCGACCCGAACGCCTGCTTCCAGAGCGGCCGAACGAAGTCCTCGTGCCGCTCGTTCGCCGGTTCCTGGCAGGACAGGACATAGGCCGCGGCCATGATCGGGCCGCCGTAGAGCGTGACCAGCAGCCACCCCCATTTCATCACCCGCAACTCGGGGTTGCGGGTGAAGGCATCCCACACGACGTAAGCGACCGATATCGCGGTCAGCACGAACCATCCGATCAACACGGCGTCGAGCCAGGGGGCCGGGGAAGGGGTCGGTTCCGGCTGAGGGCGAAATGACACCCTAAGCGAAATGGCCGGGTTTGGCTGGAGAACGGACTGGTGGC
>NZ_JBIQEU010000055.1:0-3127 GCF_045369765.1 Sphingomonas olei | reverse complement strand
ACATCAACCCCCTGACGAGGTCCGCACTCCGCTAATCTACGCCGCGAGTTGTGCCGAATGTTCTGACGACGGACAGCCTCCTTCGCTGACACCTGACCATATTGCTCGCGCTGGTGCTCCTCACGCCGCCGATGACGCCTTCGCCCGTATCGGATATGACAGCGCTCTGCGTGGCTGCCGCGTCAGGTGCGAGCGGCCTTGCGGGTCATGGCCCATGCGCCCGCCGCGCCCATGGCCGCGAGCACGCCGGCGGTCGCCCAGCCGTGCCGGCGAACGGCGGTAAATGTGCTGAAGTGCCGCCCCTTCTGCCGGCCCTCCGTACGGCCGTCATTTCCTTGCGGTTGGTAGAGGTTGCCCTCCACATCTCTGGCGGGCTGGTCGCGATCGATCAGCGTCCCCGCCATGTTGGCGGCGATCTTGTCGAACAAGGACGGGAGCAGCACGGCGCCGAGCACCTGGAACTTGCCGCCCCCACCGACCGTGATCGCGCGACGGCGGTTCTGCGCCGCGTCAAGGATCGCATTGGCGACAAGCTCGGGCGCGTAGATCGGGCGCGGCAGCCTCGCCTGAAAACCGGTCCTGTTGCGGCCATGTTCGGTGAACGGCGTACCGATGGCGCTGGGCTTGATGAGCGTCACCGACACGGGAAGCTCGTTCATCATCATTTCGACGCGCAGCGAGTCGGTGAAACCTTTCACCGCATGCTTCGAGGCATTGTATGACGCAAGCAGGGGGCCGCCCATGTCGCTGTTGATCGAACCGACATTGATCACCGCGCCCCCGTTCGCCTTGTCCTTGAAATGACGGACCGCAACCGTCGAGCCGTGCACCACGCCCCAGTAATTTGTTTCGAAGACCTGACGATGATCGTCCAGCGACAGGTCCAGAACCTCGGCATAGACGCCGATCCCGGCATTGTTCACCCAAGTGTCAAAGCCGCCGAAGCGCGCGACCGTCTCATCGGCAAGCTTCTGCACGTCGGCCTCGCTGCCGACATCCGTGACCACATATTCGGCGGTGCCGCCTTGCGCGCGAATGGCGTCGCGCACCTCGCGGAGGGCGTCCTCGTCGCGCGCGGCCAGCATGACGCGCGCCCCCGCGGCCGCCGCGATCTGCGCGGTACACAGCCCGTGGCCGGATGTCGCACCGGTAATGACAATCGTTTGTTCGGACAGCGGCTTCAGCTTGAGCGGCATGGCAACACCTTTTGCGATTTCTAGGGGACACAAGGCTAACGCTGCGGTGCTGCGATAGGTCCGCCTCGGATGAAATCCCATCTGCTTCAAAGTGATGACTGGCGCCGACAGCGGCCGAGGGTCATCTGCGATCACATCGCGGGTATGACCGACAGCTTCCTGCTGAAGACATACGATCGGCTGTTCTCCCCTCGTATGGGATCGATGTTCGACCGAATCTAATCACGGCTTGCGTTGAGCAGCCCCCACCGGGTGGTCCGGGTAGATAGTTAGTGCATTGTCGTCTCCGCCGCCATTGCCGGGCGCAGGTGGAGCGAAGCGGAACCGGAGGCCGGCAATGGCGGCGTCGCCGCTTCTGGTGCGGGTGGGCGATAGCCCAGGCTGCTATGTGGCCGGATGGTGTTGTAGTGGCGCCGCCACGCCTCGATCAGCACTCTGGCCTCGGCGAGGCTGTAGAAGATCTCTCCGTTAAGCAGCTCGTCACGCAGCGAGCCATTGAAGCTCTCGTTGTAGCCGTTCTCCCATGGCGAGCCTGGCGTGATGTAGAGCGTGTTCACGCCGATCTGCCCAAGCCATTTCTGGACTGCGGTGGCGATGAACTCGCTGCCGTAGCACATTGGGAAGCGCTGGTTCGGGAGCCGCTATGGCCCTGATGAAGACAAGGCCGCGTAGCGGCCGCAGGCTTCATCAGGGCAAGCCATGGCCGGTCAGCAGGTATCTAAAGTGAGGTTGTCGAGACAACACTTTGGAGGCCGACCGACCATGACCAAGCTCACCTCTACGCCTGCCGGCGCCGTGCTGGTAGCCATCGATATGTCCAAGAACCGGCAGGAGGTCCTCATCGAGCGACCGGAAGGTGGCCGGCGCCGGCGGATGACCGTCATGGCGACCAGGCAGGACTATGACGGCTTTGCCGAGCAACTCGCTGCCATCGGGCGCCCCATCATCGTCGGGTTCGAGGCGACGGGTAATTACCATCGCACGCTGGCGCACCGGCTGCTGACGGCGGGGTTCGAGCTGCGGCTCATCTCATCGGTCGCCCTCGCCCGAACGCGTGAGGCGCTGCACAACGGCTGGGACAAGAACGACCCCAAGGACGCGCAGGTCATCCTGCACATGCTGCGGATCGGCGCGACGCAGCGCTACGTCGACCCGCTCGCCGCAGGCATCAATGACCTGCAGGAGCTCTCGAAGACCCACGAGACGATCTCCAGGATGAAGACGCAGACCTGGCATCGCATCCTGACCCACTACCTGCCGATGTACTTCCCCGAGATCGCCCGCTTCGCAGGCAATAGCCGGTCCGACTGGTTCTTCGCGCTCATCGAGCGGTTTCCGACACCGGCCACCATCACAGCGCTGGACCGGGAGGCGTTCTCGGCCGCAGCGTGGCCGCTCATCGGCCGCAAGGTTTCCAAGGCACGGCTCATCAACGACATCTACGAGACGGCGTCCGCCTCGACGGCACTGCCGGTGCCGGAGGACTCAGCCGCCATCACCATGTTCCGCATGGTCATCGCGCAGGGCCGCAGCCTCATCCAGCAGCGCGACGAAATCGAGCGGCTGGCCCATGCGCGGCTCGCCGATGTCGTCGACTACCAGTTGCTGCGCAACATTCCGGGCATCGGTCCGATCAACGCGCTGACCATCCTGGCCGAGGCCGGTGATCTGCGGCGCTTCAACCATCATCGTCAGTTCCTGAAGTTCTGCGGTCTCGATCTCGCAACGTGTCAGTCAGGCACGTTCCGTGGCCGCACGAAGCTGTCCAAGTACGGCAATGCGCGCCTGCGCCGGACCTTCTGGATGGCTGCCCAGGTCGCCGCGCGTCAGCGCGACAACAGCTTCCGCGACAAGCTCGGACGGTACACCGCCGGGCACGCGGACGATGCCGACCGTCGCCGCAAGGCGATGACGGCACTCACCGCCAAGAT
>NZ_JBIQEU010000054.1:0-3196 GCF_045369765.1 Sphingomonas olei | reverse complement strand
ATGATTCCACGAGGATCCGCTTTGATGGCCAAGCCCGCCCATTCACATACCGCAATTCGAGAAAGCCAGACATGATCCAGCGCGCTAAGCTCCGTTTTCCTCATGTGACGCTACGGCCCGACCCGTCGCGTACCCTGGTCAGGCCGTTTGAGCCCGGCTATCCGCGAGGTTTCGACGCTGGCACGACCCGCACTCAGGAAACGGTCAATCTGATCCTGTCGCTCGGCGAGGCGGAGCTGACCCGTCAGCTGGAGGGCGTCACCGCGTCCCTGGATGAGAACCACCGCGACGTCGACACGATGCTGCGGCGGCGTTTTGACGAGGTCGCCGATCACTTCGACGGCGCCGATCGCTGCGACGATGCGCGACGCCGACTGATCGGAGCCTATTTCAGTCAGGAATACGCCTATGAGAGCGCGGCGTTGTTCAATCCCAGCGCCGTGCTGCATCCCGACCAAAGCGACGTTGGCGATGGCGAGGTTCGGTTTATCCTCTCGCTGCGCGGGATCGGCGAGGGCCATCTGTCTTCAGTTACCTTCCGTACGGGGCGGTGGAAGCCGGGCGGCACGCTGGTTGTGGACGATCCCAGCTCGGTGTCGATGCAGCCCATTATCGAGCGTGCCGATACAGACGACCTCGCCCGGCTTCGGTATGACGGCAGCGAGACCTTGTCGGAAACTGTGCTGTTTCCCGTGCTGCCTAGCCAACGCCAGGGGATCGAGGATCTCAGGCTGGTCCGCTTTGACGAAGGCGACGGCACATTCGCCTACCATGGTACATACACTGCGTTCAGCGGCGCGGAGGCGCGATCGGAGCTGCTGACCACGACCGACTTCAGAACGTTCGAGATGCGCGCGCTTACCGGCGATGCCTCATTGGGCAAGGGGATGGCGCTTTTTCCCCGTCGGATCGATGGCCTGTTCGCGATGCTCGGTCGCCAGGACAACAAGAACATCTGGCTACTGAGATCGGACGACATCCTCCACTGGGGCGGTGGCGCCAAGCTGATCGAGCCGCGGTATCCGTGGGAGTTTGTCCAGATGGGCAATTGCGGCTCACCGATCGAGGTGGACGAGGGCTGGCTCGTCTTGACGCACGGGGTTGGCACGGTGCGCAACTACTGCATCGGCGCCTGCCTGCTCGACAAAAACGACCCCTCGAAGCTTTTGGCGCGGACGCCTCGCCCGGTTCTGGCTCCCAGCCCTAAACAGCGCGACGGCTATGTTCCTAATGTCGTCTACAGCTGCGGCGCGCTCGTCGTCGGCCGCGATCTACTGCTCCCCTACGCAGTGGCGGACAGCTTCACCGCGTTCGCGACCACGACGGTCGACGATCTGCTCGCAGTGATGGAGTGATTGGGCGGCGTGCCTTGAGGGATTTCACCGCCGATTGCGTATTTAATAATATGAGCGGTTCTGGTGCGCCTGGTCAGTCGGTGGTTCCGGCCAGCGCCTGGATCCGCAGCAGCGTTTGAGGCGGTGCATGCGCCTTGCAGCCTTGGCGACTATCGTGATCCAGGCCCAAGCGATGGAGGCTTTCGCATGTCACCGCAGATTCTGAAGCTTTCGGCACTTTCCGGACTCGCAGCGGCGCTCGGCGGGTGCGCGACCTATGGGCCGCCCAGCCGTAACATCGCCTATTTCGCAGTGCCGTGTAATACGCCGGGAGCTTTCGTAGCGCAGCCCTTGTCAGCGCCGGACGCGCCTCCAGCCACGCCCGGTCCCGGGGGACCCGGCGGCCCAGCCGCGCAAAATGTGCAAGCTTGCATGATCGCGGTGCCCGCCCAAAATTTGGCATATAATGCGCGCTATCGGGGGGGCGGGGGCTATTACGATCCCTATTATGGCTATCCCGGCTATGGGTCGCCCTTCTATGGTTCGATTGGGATCGGCTTCGGACTTCACGGCGGTGGTTATGGACACGGTGGCAGCTTTGGCCATCGCGGCGGCTTCGGTCATGGTGGGGGCGGCGGTCATGGCGGCCACTGACGCGCCGATCTGTTCGAGCTTGTTCGTACGGGAAGCGTAGCCGCAGCGACACCATCCGACTTTGCTTGGATGACGACTGCCGGGCGTATTCGGGACAGGAATCATCCTACGCGACACCCGGCGTGTGAGGGACGAACGCCGTGCGCACGTAAATGTGAATAGAGCGCGCGCTAGAGCCGGCTTGGGAGAATGGCTTTATGCGTACAGCAGCTGACACGTCGACGTCGCAGGAAAACGTGGATTGCATCATCATCGGCGGTGGCCCCGCCGGACTGACGGCCGCGACCTATCTCGGGCGCTTTCTACGCAACTGTGTCGTCATCGACGCGGGAGCGGGGCGTGCGAGTTCGATTCCGCGGTCACACAATTTGCCGGGCTTTCCAGACGGGATTGGTGGTGCTGATCTGCTATCGCGGATGAAACGGCAAGCACAGGCTTACGGCGCGACGATCGAGCAGGGCAAGGTGGTTCGCCTGGCGATCGTCGAGGACGGGTTCTCCGTCGCGACGGAAACGACAAGCTGGCAAGGCCGTACCGTGATCTTGGCGACCGGCGTCCGAAATCACCGGCCTTCAATGCCTCAGGCGTCGCACGATGCTGCATTGGCGCGCGGCCTGATCCGCTATTGCCCGGTGTGCGACGCTTACGAAGCGAAGGGCGCCAATATCGCTGTGCTGGGCTGTGACGATCATGGTGCTGCCGAGGCCGAGTTCCTCCGCCCCTATGGCGCGCGGGTGACGCTGCTGGCGCAGCGCTCGCCCGAACTCTCCTGGCCGGATGAGGCGCGGCTTATTAGGCTCGGTGTCGACGTCATCAAGGAAGCGGTGAACCAGATATCGATCGAAGGCGATCAGATCGCGGTTCGACTGGCAGATGGGCGTCGCCTCTCGTTTGATACCCTGTATCCGGCACTTGGCTCCTCGCCGCATACGCAACTCGTCGCCGGGATCGGCGTGAAGCTTGGCGAAGGCGGCTGCGTTGTCACCGACGCCCATCAACAGACCTCGGTTAGCGGTTTGTACGCGGCTGGCGATGTCGTCGAAAGTCTCGATCAGATCAGCGTTGCAATGGGTCAGGCCGCGCAGGCAGCGACGGCGATTCACAACTCGCTCCGCGCCAGCGAGGACAAGTAAGCCGGTTGGAGCATCGACCGAAAATATAACATAAGTGCTCGCATCCCGATCCGGTTAAGTCTCGGGATGCGAACC